>JBFKMV010000004.1:0-62250 GCA_041629655.1 Candidatus Polarisedimenticolaceae bacterium | reverse complement strand
GCCCCGGCGCGGTAGATCGCCTCGATGTTCCGCTCGTGGTTGATGCGACTGACGATGTTGATGTCGGGCTGGAGGCGCCGGCAGTACACGGTCAGGTAGATGTTGATCGCGTCGTCGCTGGTGGTCAGCATCACCGCCGGGGCCTCGTTCAGCCCCGCCTCCTCGAGCACCTCGCGGTCCGCCGCGTCGCCGATGACCAGCCGGTCGACGCGGCCGGCGAACTCGCGGCGCGCCCGCTCGCGCCTTTCCACCACGTGCACGGGGACCCCGCGGCGCTTCAGCGCCTCGGCGGCGGCGCGGCCGACCTTGCCGCCGCCGATCACCAGCACCGGCCGCACCGCCGCGTCGCGCTCCACGAGCAGCCGGTCGAGCTGCTCGACCTGGGCCTGGGTACCGATCACCACCGGCACCGAGTGATCCTCCAGCCGCAGGTCGCGACGCACCGGCTGCAGGTGCCCCTGCAGCCACACGCCGACCACGTTGACCCCGGTCCGCTCGCGCAATCGCGTCTCGCGCAGCGTCCGGCCGACCAGCTCGGTCCCGTGGACCACGAACTCCGCGATCAACAGGTCGCGGAAGCGGCCCACCACGTGCGCCGAGCTGGCGCCGACGTTGACCCGCGCGGCGAGGTGCTCGCCCAGCCGCTGCTTCAACGGCAGCACGTGGGTCGCGCCGCTGAGCTGCAGGATGTCGATCGAGTCCTCGTCCTCGGCCAGCGCCACGATCGGGATCTGGGGCTCGACCTCGCGGATCGTCAGCGTGATGTTGGTGTTGACCGTGTCCTCGGCGTTGGCGAAGACCATCCGCGCCGCGCCCACGCGCAGGCGCTCGTAGGTCTCGCGGCTGTCGAGATCGCCGGCGATCACGGACAGCTCGTCCCCGCTCATCCGCCCCGCGGCCACCACGTCCGGCTCAAGCACGAAGTACGGGATGTGGTTGAACTCCAGCTTGCGCACCAAGCCGCGGGTGATCGAGTCGTTGCGGCAGATCACGACGTGACCCCGCGTCTCTTCCGGGACCGAGCGCGGCGCCTGGAGGCGGATCTGCGCCTCCAGCCACGGCGCGTAGAAGAAGCGGATGAACGCGAACGGCAGCACGATCAGCAGCAGCACGATCCCCGACAGCAGCACCACGATGCTGAACATCCGGCCGACGTCGGTGTGGAAGGTGATGTCGCCGAAGCCCAGCGTGCTCATCACGGTCAGCGTCCAGTAGAACCCGGTCAGCCAGGAGTGCCGCTGGCCCTCGGCGTAGAACATGATGAAGTGGAACATCACGGCGTAGACCGTGATCACGGCGACGACGAACACCAGGTACTTGAGCAGCGCGCGCAGGTTGCGCCGCGCCTCGCGCTCGCGGAACAGGTAGCTCAGCTGGGAGATCATGAACTTCATCGGGAAGCGTCTCCGGGCGTCGGGAGCGCGGATTATATCGCCGGGGGCCGCAGGCAGGCGGCCGGAGTATACTCCTCGCCGCAACGCCGCGGCGCGGATGGAGCTCATCGATGGTCGGCAAGACCCTGTCCCACTACAAGGTTCTGGAGCAGATCGGCGAGGGCGGTATGGGCGCGGTCTACGTGGCCCAGGACCAGAACCTCGGTCGCAAGGTCGCGCTCAAGATGCTGCGCGGCGAGCTGGCCGGCAATCCCGACCGGCTGGAGCGCTTTCGCCGCGAGGCCCAAGCCGTGGCCGCCCTCAACCATCCCAACATCGTCACGATCCACTCGATCGAGGAATCGCCCGAGGGCAGCTTCATCACCATGGAGCTGGTCGAGGGCAAGGGGCTGGACCGCCTGATCACGGGCGACGGCATGTCGGCCCAGCGCATGCTCGAGATCGCGCGGCCGCTGGTCCGGGCCCTGGCCGCCGCGCACGACCGCGGGATCACGCATCGCGACCTGAAACCCGCCAACATCATGGTCACCGGCGACGGGACCGTGAAGATCCTCGATTTCGGCCTGGCCAAGCTCACCTCGACCGCCGACTCGGGCGAGCACCGCGACGTGGCGACGCAGACCCTGACCCAGGCCGGCACCGTGGTCGGGACGATTCCCTACATGTCGCCCGAGCAGGTGCAGGGAAAACCGGTCGATCACCGCAGCGACATCTTCTCGCTCGGCGTGATCCTGTACGAGATGGCCACGGGCGTCCGGCCGTTCGGCGGCGAGACCTCGGCCGACGTGGCCTCGGCGATCCTGCGGGACGTCCCGCGCTCGATCCACGACAGCCGCCCCGACATGCCGGACCGCTTCGGCCGCATCATCTCGCGCTGTCTGGAGAAAGAGCCCGAGATGCGGTACCAGACCGCGGCCGACATCCAGACCGCGCTGTCCCGGCTCGACGAGACGATGGAGGACGACCGGGACCGCAAGAAGCCCTCGGTCGCCGTGCTGCCGTTTCTGGACATGAGCCCCGAGAAGGACCAGGACTACTTCTGCGAGGGCCTGGCCGAGGAGCTGATCAACGCCCTGGTCGCGGTCGAGGCGCTGCAGGTCGCCTCACGCACCTCGGCCTTCCGCTTCAAGGGGTCGCAGCAGGACATCCGCGAGATCGGCCGCCGGCTGGCCGTCTCGACCGTGCTCGAGGGCAGCGTGCGCAAGGCGGGCAACCAGGTCCGCATCGGCGTGCAGCTGGTCAACGTCGACGACGGCTACCACCTGTGGTCGAACCGCTACGACCGCGAGCTCAAGGACGTGTTCGCGATCCAGGACGAGATCGCCCAGAAGATCGTCGAAGCGTTGCAGGTCACGCTGACCCCGCAGGTCAAGAAGAAGGCCGAGAAGGAGGCGCCGACGGACGTCCAGGCCTACGACTACTACCTCAAGGGCCGCAAGTTCTTCTACGAGTTCCGGGCCAAGGGCTTCGAGCTGGCCCGCCAGATGTTCGCCCGCGCGATCGTGATCGATGACAGGTACGCCCGCGCCTACGCCGGGGTCGCGGACTGCTGCTCCTCGTTGTTCTCGTACTACAACGCCAGCGAGGAGAACCTGCGCGAGGCCGACACCGCCAGCCGCAAGGCGGTCGAGATGGACCCGGACAGCGCGGAGGCCCGGGCCTCGCGGGGCCTGGCGTTGTCGCTGAAGACCGATTTCGCCGCCGCGGACAAGGAGTTCCGCCGCGCGATCGAGCTCAACCCGAAGTCCTACGAGGCGCACTACTTCTTCGCGCGGGCGCTGTTCGCCCAGGGGCGGCACGAAGAAGCGGTCAAGGAGTTCGAGAAGGCCTGCGAGGTCAACCCCGAGGACTACCAGGCGCCGTTCTTCCTGGCCCAGACCTACCTCAGCGTCGGGCGGCGGGCCTACGCGGCGGCCAACCTGCGCAAGGCCGTCGAGGCGGCCAAGAAGCACCTCTCGTTCAACGCCGACGACGCCCGCGCGCTGTACCTCGGCGGCGCGGGACTGGTCGAGCTGGGCGAGCTGGAGATGGCGCAGGAGTGGGTGGCGCGGGCGGTCAAGATCGACCCCGACGACTCGCTGGTGCTCTACAACGTGGCCTGCATCTACGCCCAGCTGGGCGAGAACGAGCAGGCCCTGGACTGCCTCGAGAAGTCGTACAAGAACGCCGTCAGCGCCGACGCGCTGAACTGGATGCAGGAAGACCCGTACTTCGACCCGCTACGGGAGCATCCCCGCTACAAGGCGCTGGTCGCCAAGCTCAAGGGCTGAGCGAGCGGTCCGCCCGCCCGCCCGCGACTCCGTTCCCGGAGCGCCGTAGCCTTCCGGCAGCAACGCGGAGTGACAAGTGGACCGTCACGGTCCACCGCTGCCCGTTGCCTCTGCGCGCGTGAGGTACTGCCACGCTCCGTCCGAACGGCCGGGGTCGGCGTTGGCGCTGCATCCGGTTCCGGAGCGAGGGAGTCCAGGGAGTATTCATACGGTCTTGATCCGCCAGCGAACGTTGACGAGGGTCGGCGACTGTGGCTCCGTTTGTACAGAATCATCATCCGAAGCGAGAAGCGCGGGGGCTCTCATGACCACGAAACGCGGATCCGGAAGTAACCCGTCCCTCACACCTACCCGGGCCGGCAGGCTGCAGCGCGCCGCCGTGCTGCTGCCGGCCGTGCTGTTCCTGGCCACGCTGACGCTCGTCGTCTCGGCGCCCAGCGTGCCGACCGAGATCGACCAGCCCGGTACCCAGCCCGGCGAGGTCGCGTCCTACTCCAGCGCCTGCAGCTGCCACTACCAGACCAGCAACCCGCAATGGGAGCCGGGGTTCGGCTGGGAGGGCAGCATGATGGGCAACGCCAGCCGTGACCCGATCTTCTGGGCCACCGTGGCGATCGCCGAGCAGGACTTCGTTGCCGACGGCGACCCCGAGCAGCGCGGCGGGGCCGGCGACCTGTGCATCCGCTGCCACAGTGTCGGGGGCTGGATCAACGGCAACTCCACACCGACCGACGGCAGCGGTCTCGCGGCCGCCGAGGACCGCGGGGTGGAGTGCGAGTTCTGCCACCTGCTGGTCAACCCCGACCCGCCAGTCAACGTGACGGGAACCGTGGAGGAGCAGAACGCGCCCTTCGAGGCCTACGACCCGTCGACGGGCGAGCCGTACTACGGCTCCGGCCAATACGTGATCAACAGCGAGGGCACGCGTCTCGGCCCCTACGCCGAGGGCGACCACCAGGCGCGGCACCAGGCCTACGGCTCCGCGTTCCACCGCCAGGCCGAGCTGTGCGGGACCTGTCACGACGTCAGCAACCCGGCGGTCGGGGACCTGGCGCACAACCACGGCGCCCAGGAGGTGATGCTGGCCCCGGGCAGCTACAGCGGCACGCTGGGCTCGCCGGTCGACGGCAAGGCGGCGTTCAACAACCCGCCCTACGCCTACGGCATCGTCGAGCGCACGTTCAGCGAGTGGAAGTCCAGCAACTGGCCGGCGACCCGGGTCAACGACTTCGCGTCGTTGCCGGCCGAGCTCCAACACGTCGGCGGCGCTCCCGACGTCGCGTTCCACCGGGCCTGGGACGCCCGCCTGGACGCCGACTACGAGGACGGCACGCCGCGCTTCTACACCTGTCAGACCTGCCACATGTACGCGCGCACCGGCGTCGGCTGCGACAAGAACAACATGCCGGTCCGCACCGACCTCCCGCAGCACGATCACATGGGCGGCGGCTACTGGATACCCGACGTGATCCAGTACCAGGAGGACAAAGGGACGCTGCTGTTCGGCGGGGGACTCGATGCCGACAAGCGCGCCGCGATGAACGACGCCAAGCAACGCGCGGCCGATCAGCTGACGCGCGCCGGGTCGGTGGAGGCGACCCAGGTCGGCGCGAGCCTGCGCGTGCGGGTGACCAACCTGACCGGGCACAAGCTGATCTCCGGCTATCCCGAGGGACGCCGGATGTGGCTGAACGTGATCTGGAAGGACGGCGGGGGCGCCGTGATCAGGGAGGACGGCGCGTACGGCCCGCTCCCCCGTCCCCCGGTCAACGACCTCGACGGTAACCCGCACCAGCCGGAGTCGATCCTCGACCTCGACGGCACGGTGATCTACGAGGCCGAGCCGGGGATGGACCAGGGCTGGGCCGCGCAGCTGTCGAGCCTCGGCTACCCGGACGGGATGGTGCTGGGCTACGACCGCCTGACCGACGCCGTCTACCACACGCTGGGCGAGCTGCGGACCGAGCAGCCGGGCGAGGCCTACCACACGTTCCACTTCGTGCTGAACAACGTGGTGACCCACGACAACCGGATCCCGCCCTACGGGATGCGCTACGACGACGCCAGAACGCGGAACGCGCTTCCGGTTCCGAAGACGCAGTACGGCGACCCCGGCCCGGGAGGCGTCTACCAGCACTGGGACGAGAACGACTTCGCCATTCCGGGCGGCGCGGCCACGGCGGAGGTGCGGCTGTACTACCAGCAGACGAGCTGGGAGTACATCCAGTTCCTGTGGCTGAACAACGACGGGCTGAGCGCGTTCCTCGGCAACGAGGGGGTGAACATGCTCGACGCGTGGCTGAACACGGGCATGTCGCCGCCCTACGAGATGGCCGGCACCACGGTCAGCGTCAGCTCCACGTCCGGGGTCCCGGGACAGGCCTCGCGCCAGGACGTGCCGGGCGAGCAGCTGATCGTCAGCGCCTACGACGAGATCAGCGGCGAGATCACGATCGCCTACACCCCGGGCTGCGACGCCCAGGACCACGCGATCCACTTCGGCGACCTGGCCGGCGTGGCGTCGTACACCTACACCGGCGCCGGCTGCAGCATCGGGACGTCGGGGACCGCGGTGTTCGATCCCGGACCGGGCGACGTGTTCTTCCTCGTCGTGGCCCACGATTCCGCGGACCAGGGTTCCTACGGCGAGGACAGCCTCGGCGCCGAGCGTCTCGACGACGCGGCGCGCTGCGGCATGGCGCAGAACCTGGGAGGCGTGGTCTGCGAGTGACGCTCCGCGGATGATCGCGCGCGGGGCCGCCGGCGCGCGATGTTAAGATCGCCGTGATGGTTACGCGGCGTAGCAACGGGCGCACCCGGCGCACCCGGCCCGGCAAGGGCGGGCCCGGCCACTTCTCGCCGGAGCTGTTCCGCTTTCTGCGCCAGCTCCAGCGCAACAACAACCGCGAGTGGTTCGACAAGCACCGCGAACGCTACATCGAGCACGTCCGCGACCCGATGCTGCGGTTCATCTCCGATTTCGGCCCGCGGCTGAAACGGATCAGCACGCACCTGACCGCGGACCCGCGCCCGCACGGCGGCTCGATGTTCCGCATCCACCGCGACACGCGGTTCTCGCGCGACAAGAGCCCCTACAAGACCTGGGTCGCCGCGCAGTTCCGGCACGAGCGCGGCAAGGACGTCCACGCGCCCGGGTTCTACCTGCACCTGGGGCAGGACGGCGTCTACGCCGGCGCGGGGATCTGGCATCCCGACGGCGACACGCTGGCCCGCATCCGCGCGGCGATCGTCGATCGCCCGCAGGCCTGGAAGCGGATCGTCTCCGCCAAGGCGTTCCGCGACGGCCCGCTGCGGCTCGCCGGTGAATCGCTCAAGCGCCCCCCACGGGGTTGCGATCCGGACCACCCGCTGATCGAGGACCTCAAGCGCAAGGACTTCATCACGCTGGTCGAGCTGGACGAGGCGACCGCCTGTGCGCCGGAGCTGCTCGACCGTTACACCCGGATCTGCCGGGCCAGCGTCCCGTTCATGAAGTTCCTGGCCGAGGCGGTCCGCCTGCGGTGGTGAGCGGCGGCTAGCGCGGGCCGGCCTCCCCCGCCCGGCGGAACCGCGGCTCGGCGCCCGCCAGCAGCCGGGCGATGTTCGCGCGGTGGGCGAACAGGATCAGCGCCGCGATCACCGCCGTTGCCAAGACCACCCGCCGCTCGACGACCCGGTCGCCGAGCGCAGCCTGGAGCCAGACCGCGAGGGGCAGCAGCGACACGGCGCTGATCGAGGCCAGCGAGACCCAGCGGGTGACGAACAGCACCAGCAGCCCGACGCCGAGGCTGGGCAGCAGGGCCAGAGGCTGGATCGCGAGCATCGCGCCGGCCGCCGTGGCGACCCCCTTGCCGCCCCGGAAGCCGGCGAACACCGGCCAGATGTGGCCCGCCACCGCACCCACCGCGGCCAGCAGCGGCGCGGAGACGTCTCCGTCGCCCCACGCTCCGTCGACGCGCAGACGCGACAGCAGCCAGACCGCCAGGAACCCCTTGCCCACGTCGAACGCGGCGACGGTCAGCCCGGCCCGCCACCCCACCACGCGCACCACGTTGGTCGCGCCGGCGTTGCCGCTGCCGTAACGCCGGATGTCGATCCCGCGGTACAGGCGCACCACGATCAGGCTCGAAGACACCGAGCCCAGCAGGTAGCCGGCCAGCAGGATGGTCAGAGCGGAGATCACGGGAACCTCGTCCGGACACCCCGGACCCTCCCAGCATACAACCCGGGCTCCCGCAGGCGGCGCGGCAGGACGTCTCGGGGTCTCCGTGTCACCGGCGGGGCGGTCGCGGCGGGGGAGTCACCGCTACCGGCCGGGGATCGGACGCGCCGGCCCGCCCGCACCGGTGCCGGAGTTCTTCAATTCCCGAGAATCTGCGTGCGTATCCTTTCGCGCGCCGCCCCGACGTCGTCCTGGAGGTACGACTCGAGCGCGGTCACGCTCCACGTGTCGGTCGCCGCGTCGTACCGCGACCAGCCGACGTCGATCGCGCTGTGGACCCAGCTGATCCAGACCTTCCCGCCCTCGGCGTGCGCCAGCACGTCCACGTCGCCGGCGTAGGAGGTCGTCTCGACCGGGCGCCGGGTCGGGAACGGCTCCGGGTCGTCGAAGATGCTGCTGACGCCGATGCCGGTGCCGCCGCCCGGCGCGTCGTACTCGAACGCGAGCCAGATGCCGGTGCCGTCGGTGACGATCTCCGGGTTGCGGCTGCTCTCGCCCGGCTCGCTGACCCGCTGCTCGGCGGACCACAGTCCCGTCTGCAGGTCGCGGGTGCGCAGCAGCACCACGTCCTCGGCACCGTCCCGCCACCACGTCACCCGGGCGCGGCCGCTGCCCTCGATCGCGATCCGCGGGCTACGGTCGTCCGACGGGTTGGTGGTGAGCAGCAACGCGACGGCGGGGGCGCCCTGCCCCGGGTCGGTCACGTGACGGATCTGCCTGATCCCGCTCTCCTCGATGGTGTCGACGGACTCGATGTCGCCCGTCGCGAAGTTGATCTCCGAGTCCGGAGGCTCGGAGGCGATGGCCCCGCTCGCGAAACCGATCGCCAGGGCCAGGAGCACCGACCGTTTTCCGCTCCGCTGTTCAAACATCGCCCGTCCCTCTCTCTCGCCCCCCGCGCCGTATCTCCAGTACCTCTTCGGAAGCGTCGTCGACGAACTGCACGAAGTATTCGGCGGCCCGCCGCTCGATCCGCGCGCGATCGCGCTCGCCGAGCTGCACGTGGGCCTTCCACAGGTGGTAGTGCGCGAAGAACTGGGCCGCCCGGTCCTCGATGGTCAACGCATCGGCCAGGGCGTGGTGCAGCTCGGAGAGGCCGGTCTCGCTGTCGCCCAGCGCCACCAGCAGCCGCCCCTGCTGGAGCTTCCGCAACAGGGCCAGGCGCGTGTAGCCCCGCGCCGCGGCGTGCTCGTGCGCCTCGCGCGCCGCGCGCAGCGCGGCCCCGAGGTCTCCGGCTGTTTCGTGGAGCCGGACCCGCAGGCCCAGCACCCGGCTCTCGCCGTAGTCGTCCTGCGCCGCGCGGTACGACGCGAGCGCGGCATCGAGCTCCGCTCGGGCGCGCTCCAGCTGCCCCAGGCCGCACAGCACCCCCGCCGTCTTGTGCAGGACCCAGCCACGCTGCTGGTGGTCCGCGGCGTCGAGCTGGCGCGCGGCACGCTCCAGGAACGCCAGCGCCACGTCGGGCGCACCGAGCCCGTCCCATGCGCTGGCGGCCTGGACGTACGCCGCGATCCGCAGCTCGGGCTCGATCGGGTCGAGCAGCAGTCCCTCGACGATCTGGAGCGCCATCCGGTACCTGCCCAACGACCCGCTGGCGATGGCGAACGCGAGCTGCGAACGCTGCCGCAGCAGCCGGCCCTCGGGGCGCTCGCCCACGACCTCCCGCAGCGCCAGCAGGTGGGCCAGCCCGCGTTTGGTCTCCCCGCGCTTCCAAGCCGCGACACCCTCGCGGTACAGCGTCTCGGGGTCGCGCGTCGCCGGGCGCTCGTCGGCCATCTCCTCCAGGTCGAGGACGTCGCCCGCCATCTGGATCGGCAGGTGGTACAGCTTCAGCAGCAGGTGCAGCCGCCGGATCCCGGGATCGACCCGGCCCTGCTCGATCTTGGCCAGGGTGGAGAAGGGAATCGGGTTGCCGGCCCGCTCGGTTTGCCGGACCACCTCTCGGAGCGTGAACCCGAGTTCACGGCGCCGGCTCCGCAGCGTGCGGGCCAACGCCGGTGAAGTCTTCAAAGCCTTTCTCGGCATTGACTTTTTTATACCGCGCTCTTATCCTAAAAACAACTTTTTTAAGTATCTATAAGGATACAAAAATGCAACTCACGGTAAATCAACACGTTGCACACCCAGGAGTCGCCGTGTTGTCCCGCCGCGGAACCGGCGCTCCCATCCCGGGGAGACCGGCTCCATGGCGTTAGAACCCAAACCGCCGGCCAGGGTCGTCGACTTCCGGCGCTGGATCGCGCAGCGCCGCCGCGACGCGCGACACGCGCCCGAGCCGGCCCCCGAGCCGGAGGGACGCACGCTGCTGGTCGACCTGCTGGGCCTCGACCTGCGCCGGCACCTCGGATCGAGCCCTCCTCCCGGGGGGTGCCGCCTGTTCGAGCAGGCGCGGGAAGTGATCGAGCACCGGCTGCAGGCCACGTTGGGACCCCTGATGAACTCGGCCGACTGGGACGCCCTGGCACGCTCGCGCCTGTCGCCGGCCGAGGCGCTCGCCCTGCTCCGGCACAGCATCCCGCACGTCGATGCGGTCGTCACCGAGCTGGTGGACGAGCTGCGCCGCGACCTGGACCTGTGGCTGGATACCGTGCAGCGGGGCCGCCGGCCGACCGGCCCCGATCTCCCGCCTCGCGACCGCGACCCGGACGAGAACTAGCGCGCCTCCGGGGGGTCCGCTTGCTTTTCGGGCACGGGTCGTAGATTTCCCTGGGCGCCCCGGCGCGGCCCCGCCACGGGGCCGGCCGCCCCGGCGTCGAGGGGAACGGTGTGAAGGCGGGCTTGCCCTGGATCGCGGCGGTGCTCGGCGTGGCGTTGATTCTCGCCGGTGTGGCGAGCGCGGTGCGCCGGCCGGCCCCTCCGCCCGCCGCTCCCGCCGCTGCCGAGGAGCAGGTCGCGGGGCCCTGCGCGAGCTGTCACGAGCCCGAGGGTTCGCCCGTGGGCCGCCGCTTCGCCCGCAGCGCTCACGCGCGGTCGAACCTGCAATGCCTCGACTGTCACCGTCCGCTCGAGGGCCAGAGGCCGGTCGCGCATCACGGAGTGACCATCGTCTCGCGGGTCACCCCGCACAACTGCGCCGGCTGTCACGCTGCGGAGTCCGCGCAGTTCGCGCGCAGCCGGCACGCCGCGCCGGCCTGGATCGCCGTGGGCGGCGCCGACGAGCTGACCGCGACCCAACGATCGCTGTCGGAGGCGGCGGCCCCCGCGCCCGCGGCCGCCGGCGGCTTCGGAGCAATCCCGGAGTGTCTCGGCTGCCACGACATCGGCCGACCGCACGAGGACGGCTCGGCGGGGCGCTGCGACGCGTGCCACGAGCCGCACGGCGAATCGGCCGAGGCGGCACGCGCCGATGCGACGTGCGTGGCGTGCCATCGACCGGACGCCGGGCACCCCGCCACGACGTGCGCGGGCTGTCACCTGGGCGGGGCGACCCACGATCCCGGCGATCGTCTCGTCGCCGCCGCGCCCGGGACGCCGACCGGCATGCGGTCGTCGTGTGCGGAATGTCACACCGCGGGGGCCGTCGAGCGCTTCTACGCCCACGGTGCCGCCGAGGCGGAGCGGGTGGACCGTGAAACCGCCGCGGCCCGCGCGCTGGTGGTGCGGTTGCGCGAGGCCGCGCTGCTCGGCGAGCGCGCGCTGGACGAGCCGCTGGAGCTGATCGAGCTCGAGCTGTGGCACGACCTCGCCCCGGCCGCGAAACACGCGGCGTTCACCGCGGCGGGCGCGCGACGACGCTGGGAGGCCCGGCGCCGGCTGCTCGAGGCCGCGGCCGAGCTGCGCGCCGGCGCCGCGCGGCTCTCGCCGGCTCGCTGAGCTCAGACGTCGCCGTTCTCGCGGATCTTGCGGTCCTCGTACGGCCACAGGTGCCGGCGGCAGAATTCCAGCTTCGCCGTCTCCAGGCAGCCCACGACCTCGCTCATCGCGGTGTAGTCGTAGCGCCCGTCGCGCGCCGCGTCGATCCAGCGCGACAGCTCGCGCCAGATCAGGTAGGTCAGCACGCCGGGCTTGTCCCCCGGCGCCGGCCCCCGATCGTCGACCCGGCGCCGGTCCTCGAGCGTGATGTACGGCATCGTCACTCCCCTTTCGAGTGCTATGCTTTCGCGCCCCTGACGACCGGAGGAGCGCCATGTTCCGCAAGCACGAGATGTTGCCGAGCCGAGCGATGGAGCGCCGGATGCATCTGTGGCGCTACGGGCACTTCGGCCGGCCGCTGCTGGTGTTCCCCTCGGCGTCCGGGATGGCGCACGAGTGGGACGCCCACGGGATGGTCGAGGCCCTCGGCGACCTGATCGAGGCCGGACGGCTCAAGCTCTACTGCAGCGAATCGAACGTGGCCGAGGCCTGGACGCGCCGTGAGAACGATCCGGCGTGGCGGATCCACCGGCACATGCTGTTCGAGCGCTACGTGGTCGAGGAGCTGGTGCCGTTCATCCGCGAGGACTGCCGCACCCCGCAGATCCGCGTCGCCGCCAGCGGGACCAGCCTCGGCGGGTACTACGCCTGCAACTTCGCGCTGAAGTTTCCCGAGCTGGTCGACTGGGCGCTGTGCATGAGCAGCCGCTACGACATCTCCGAGTTCACCG
Source organism: Candidatus Polarisedimenticolaceae bacterium (assembly GCA_041629655.1). Lineage (GTDB taxonomy): Bacteria > Acidobacteriota > Polarisedimenticolia > Polarisedimenticolales > Polarisedimenticolaceae > JBFKMV01. The sequence goes on along the minus strand of JBFKMV010000004.1, from coordinate 49,781 downwards.
GCGGCCTGCGCTCGACCGACGTGTACTTCAACAACCCGATGGCCTACGTGCCCAACCTCGAGGGACCGGCCCTGGAGCGCGTGCGCAGCCAGACCCACCTGGTGCTGGTCTGCGGCCAGGGCAAGTGGGAGGACGGCAACGTCGACGAGACGCGCGCCTTCGGCGCGTTGCTGGCGTCCAAGGGCATCAGCCACCAGCTCGACATCTGGGGTCACGACGTGGCGCACGAGTGGGCGTGGTGGAAGCGCCAGGCGCGGCTGCACCTCGAGCGCATCGCCGGTTGACCCGCCGGGCACGCCCTCAGCGCCCGTAGCGCGGCGCCTCCGGAACCTCGATCCTCGTCGGCCCCTGCGTCCGCCGCAGCTCCTCCAGCAGCACCTCGACCGCCTTCTCCAGCGTCGGGTCTTGCCCCCGGGCCACCAGGTCGGGCCGGTCCAGCACCTCGATGTCCGGCGCCACGCCGACGTTCTCCACGGCCCAGTTGCCCGCGGTGTCGATGAAGCGGAACGTGGGCACCGAGATCGACCCGCCGTCCACGAAACCCGGGTTGCCGGAGAGCCCGATCAGGCCGCCCCAGGTCCGCTTGCCGATCAGCGGCCCCAGGCCGAGCTGCTTGAAGTAGTACGGGAACGCGTCGCCTCCCGAAGCGGCGTAGGCGTTGATCAGACACGCCTTCGGGCCGTCGTGGAAGTAACCCGGCGTGCTGAACGGCGCGATGCCGCGGCGGGCCCAGAAGCTCAGCGGTCGCCGCGCCACCAGCTCGATCATGCGGTCGGGGATGAAGCCGCCGCCGTTGTAGCGCACGTCGACGATCAGCGCGTCCTTGTGCGCCTGCGGGTAGAAGAACTTCCGCAGCTCGCGGTTGCCCGGTCCCGCCGTGTTGGGCAGGTGGATGTAACCGATGCGCCCCTCGGACAGCCGGTCGACCAGCTCGCGGCGCGAGCGCACCCAGTCCAGGTAACGCAGGTTGGTCTCGCCGTCGATCGGCCGCACCAGGGCGTCGCGCGCGCCGTCCCGCTCGGGGCGCTCGTTGACGGTCAGGCGCACCAACCGGCCGGCGGCGTTCTCCAGCAGCGCGTAGAAGTTCGGGACGTCGCGCGTCGACCGGCCGTCGACGGCCAGGACCAGGTCGCCCTGCTTGACGTCCACCCCCGACTCCGTCAGCGGCGAGCGGAAGTCGTCGTGCCAGTTCTCGCCGTGGAAGATCCGCGCGATCCGGAAATACCCCGAGTCGTCGCGCACGATCTCGGCACCCAGCAGGCCGTTGTTCCGGCGCTCCGGACGCGGCATGTCGCCCCAGTTGACGTAGAAGTGCCCGGCGTTCAGCTCGCCGCCCAGCTCGCCCAGGATGTAGTCGAGGTCGGCGCGGTGCATCACGTGCTCGACCAGCGGCTCGTAGAGCGCCCGCAGCGCCGGCCAATCCACGCCGTGCAGCCCCGGGTCGTAGAAGAAGTCGCGCACGATGCGGTAGCCGTCGGCGAAGATCTGCCGCCATTCCCGGCGCGGGTCGATCTTCATCTCCAGGCCGCCCAGGTCGAGCTGGCCCGCCCCCTCCTCGTGACCGGGCTTGGTGTCCACGATGCCGTACTTGCCCGCGTGGGAGTAGAGCAGCTTCTTGCCGTCGTGCGAGACCGCGAAGGCCGAGGCCTCCTTGAGGATCGTCTGCGCCTTCTCGTCGTCCAGCGAGAACAGCTTGAGCTGCGCGGCTCCGTTGCCGGTGGAGAACAGGTACAGCACGCCGTCCTTCGTCGCGGCCAGGTTGCCGTAGTTGCCCGAGGGCCCCGGCAGCGCGACGACGCGGTCGCCGAACCGCTCGACGTCGATCACCAGCGGCTTCTCAGCGGAGTCGTCCTCGTCCGCATCGGCCGCCTTGGCGGCGCGCTTCTTCTTCTTCGAGGAGGGCGGCTCCTGCTTCGGTTCCGGCTCGGGCTGCTCGGCCTGCTCCTCGTCGCTCTTGGCGGCCAGCAGCGGCGGCGCGTCGGCCCGCAGCGTCGCGGCGTAGAGCCGGGTCGGGTTGGTGTAGAAGTAGTTAAACTCGTAGCCGCTGAAGGTCAGGTTGTAGTCGCGGTCCGACAGGAAGTACAGGTAACGCCCCTCCGGATCGAACACGGGGTCGAAGTCGTTGGTCGTGTCGTCGGTCAGGGCGTCGATCCGGCGATCGGCGAGCGAGTAGAGGAAGATCGACGAGAACTGCGTCTGCTCGACCTTCGCGTAGACCAGAAAGCGACTGTCCGGCGACCAGCGGTAACTCTGGAACGTGCCGTACACGCCGGTGTCGACGTCGAGCACCTGCTCCGTGTCGACCTCGAGATAGCGCAGCCGCGGCGTGCGGTCGGCCCAGGCCAGCTTCTTGCCGTCGGGGGACCAGACCGGGGTGGATTTCCAAACCGCACCGCCGGAGGTCAGCCGGCGCTCCTCGCCGGAGCCGTCCTGGGCGCGCAGGTACAGCTCGTACTCGCCGCTGCGGTCGCTGAGGTAGGCCACGTGACGGCCGTCGGGCGACCAGGCCGGGCTCATCTCGCGCACGCCGTCGGTCCGGGTGATGTTGCGCGTGTCGCCCTTCTGCTCCGGCACCGTGAACAGGTCGCCGCGGGCGGCGAACACCGCGCGCTTACCGCTCGGCGAGATGTCGTAGCCGGAGACGAACCCGGCCACCTTGCGGTACGCGGGCAACGCGGCGAGGAAGTCGCCGGTCAGCTGCACCGGGACACGCGTCGATCGCGACGTCGCGGGGTCGAAGCGGTAGAGCTGGCCCCCGCACTCGTAGACCACCTGCCGCGGCCCGGCGCTGGGCCACAGCACGTCGAAGTCACGGTGCTCGGTGACGCGGCGGGCGGCGCCGGTGGCGAGATCGTGGGCCCACAGGTTGAGCCGCCCGTCCTCGCGGTCCGAGGTGTAGTAGATCGTGTTGCCGACCCACACCGGCTGGTTGTCGGTGCCGTCGTACTCGGTGATCGGCTCGGCGGTGTCGGCCTCCAGGTCGTAGATCCAGATGTCCTGCGCCCGTCCCCCGCGGTAACGCTTCCAGGTCCGGAACTCGCGCGAGATCGGCGTATAGACCAGCTTCTTGCCGTCGGGCGAGAGCATCCCGCCGCCGCTCTCGGGCACCGCCAGCGGCCGCTCCATCCCGCCCTCGAACGGCACCAGGTAGGGACGCCCCATCCGAACGCCCCAGGGCAGCCGGTTGGCGCGGAACAGCACGTGCTTGCCGTCGGGCGTCCAGTCGAGCACCTGGTAGTCGAACCCGCCGCGCGGCGGCATCGGGCCGACGTCGTTGTAGAACGTGAGCTGCCGCGGCGTGCCGCCGTCGACGGCGATCACCCAGACCTGCCGGTTGCCGCCGTACTCCGCCGAGTACGCGATCCAGCGTCCGTCCGGCGAGAACTTGGGGAACAGCTCCAGCCCCTCGTCGGAGGTCAGCCGCCGCGCCGTCCCGCCCGCCGCGGGAACGATCCAGATGTCCCCGGCGTGCACGAAAGCGATCCGGTCCTCGTGGATGTCGGCGAAGCGCAGCAGGCGCGCCTCCTCCGCTCCCACGGCGGCGGTGCCGACCCAGACCCACAGCAAGCTGGCGATGATCCACCCGATGTTTCGTCGCACGGGATGCCCCTGTTCCGGATTGAGGTTCGGTCGATCGGACCGGTCATTGTGCCACCGTCGTCAGCAGCGGGCCAGGGCGTGGAGCCCAGCGGGGCTCAGCTCGCGCAGCGAGCCGACGACGAGGTCGGGTCGCACCGCGAGCAGCTCCTCGCGGGTCCGTCCGGTCGACACCAGCGCCACCGCCGCCATGCCCGCCCGCCGGGCCGCCCGCACCCCGTCCGGCGCGTCCTCGATCACCACGCAGCGCCGCGGCTCGACCTGCAAGCGCTCCGCGGCGATCAGGAACACCTGGGGATCGGGCTTGCCCCGCGTCACGTCCAGCCCGGTCACGCGCGCGCCGAACCGCTCGGGCCGTCCCAGCCGCGCGAGCGCCAGGTCCACGTTCTCCGGCGGCCCCGACGACCCCACCGCGAGCGGCATCCCGGCGGCGTGCAACGCGTCGATCAACTCCCGCGCGCCGTCCATCGCCGGAAACGCGTCCCGCACCAGCCGGCGGTACAGCGCCTCCTTGCGCTCGTCGAGCTTGCGGATCCCCCGCTCGTCGAGCCCGTCGCCGCCCCAGAAACGCGCGATGATGTCGCGGCTGGTCTTGCCGAACGTCTCGGCGAACTGCGCCTCGGTGATCTCGAGGCCGTGCTCGGCGGCGAGGCGGCGCCAGCTCGCCAGGTGCGCGCGGTAGGAGTCCACCAGCACGCCGTCGACGTCGAAGATCACCGCGCTGCTCATCGGAATCCCTCGAGGTTCTGCACCCCGGAATTATAGGCAGGCCGGCGCAGGCGCCGCGGCGCCCCGGACGGTATACTCCGCGGCGTTCGATGGACTCCACCGTGACGACCGCGCCCGCATTCCCGATCCCGCGACCCCGCGCGCGGCGCCGCACCGCTGCGGTCCTCCTGCTGGGCCTGGCCGCGTTGCTGTCGCCCGTGGTCCCGGCCCAGGACGACGAGGCCTACACCGGCGCGATGCGCGCCGGCCGCGCCGCGATGCGCGCGCGCGACCACGCCGCGGCGGCGGAGGCGTACCGCCGGGCCACGACGCTGCGTCCCGACGACCCGGCCCCGTTCCTCGACCTCGGCATCGCGCGCTCGGCGATGCGCGACTGGGACGGCGCCGTGGAGGCGTACCGCCGGGTGATCGAGCTCGACCCGGCGGGAGCCAAGGCGTACAACAACATCGGCAACGTCTACTTCCGCCAGGCGCGCTACGAGGAGGCGCTGGGCTACTACCGCCAGGCGCTCGAGCGCGATCCCGACTACCTGCTGGCGCTGTATCACCTCGGCTGGATCACCCGCCACCTCAACCGCCCCGAGGAGTCGCAGCGCGCGTTCGAGCGCTGCCTGGCGCTCCGTCCGTCGAACCGCAACGAGCAGCGCCTCCAGCTCGACGCGCGGTTCTATCTCGGCGCGCTGCGCTTCCGCGCCCGCGACTACCCGACGGCGGCGACCTTGATGGAACAGGTGCTCACCGCCAACCCGTACCACCCCGAGGCGCACTACTATCTCGGCCAGGCCTACGTGCGGCTCGGACGGCGCGAGGACGGGCGCCGGCACCTGGAGCTGCACCGGCAGATCGTCGAGTCGCGACGCGGCAGCGAGCCGGTGGCCAGCGGGGGTGGCTCGTGAGTCTCGCCCCGGCCCGCCGCTGCGGCCTCGCGGCGGCGGCTCTCGGCCTGCTCGCGGCGTGCGGCGGAGGCGCCGACACCGCGGCCCCGCCCCCGGCCGTCGAACCCGCGGCCGGACCCGCGGGCCCCGCGTTCCGCTTCGTCGACATCGCCCGCGAGGGCGGGATCGAGGTGGTCCAGGTCGGCGGCGGCGCGGACGTGGACTTCATCGTCGAGTCGCTGGGCGCCGGCGCGGGCTGGCTCGACTACGACGGCGACGGCGATCCCGATCTCTACCTGGCGCAGGGCGCGACGCTGGATGCACCGGATCAGGGACCGCCCGACCGGCTGTACCGCAACGACGGCGACGGCGGCGGCACCGGGGCGATCCGCTTCACCGACGTCACCGCGGCCGCCGGTCTCGGCGACACGCGCTGGAGCTTCGGCGTGGCCGTGGCCGACTACGACGGCGACGGCGACCCCGACCTGTACCTGACCAACTGGGGCCCCAACCGGCTCTACCGCAACAACGGCGACGGGACGTTCACCGACGTTGCGGCCGCGGCGGGCGTGGCCGACCAGCGCTTCGGCGCCTCGGCGGCCTGGAGCGACGTCGACCGCGACGGCGACCTGGATCTCTACGTCGCCAACTACGTCGAGTTCGCGGTCGGCCGCTACCCGGCCCGCGGCGAGCCGCTGGCGCGGACCGAGTTCGGCTGCACGTGGCGCGCGATCGAGGTGTTCTGCGGGCCGCGCAACCTGGAGCCGGCGCCCGACGTGTTCTTCCGCAACGAGGGCGATCCCGACGGCGACGGCATCCCGCGCTTCGTCGAGGCGACGCGCGAGGCGGGGCTCGCGGTCGCGCCGTACTTCTCGCTCGGCGTGCTGTTCTTCGACGGCGACGACGACGGCGACGACGACGTCTACGTGGCCAACGACTCGGTGCAGAACTACTACTTCGAGAATCGCGGCGACGGGACGTTCGACGAGTCCTCGCTGGTCTCGGGGCTGGCGTTCAACGAGGAGGGTCACGAGCAGGCGGGGATGGGCGTGGCCAGCGGCGACTTCGACGGCGACGGGCGGCTCGACGTCGCCGTGACCAACTTCAGCCACGACCACGACACGCTGTACCGCAACGAGGGCGGCGGCCTGTTCACCGACGTCTCCTACCCCAGCGGGCTGGCGACCGCGTCGTTCTTGACCCTGGGCTGGGGCGTGGTGTTCCTGGACGCCGACCACGACGGCCGCGAGGACCTGTTCGTGGCGCACGGCCACGTCTACCCGCAGGTGGACGGCCGGCGGCTGGGCACGTCGTTCCGCCAGCGTAACGCGTTGTTCCGCAACGTGGGAGGCGTGACGCTCGAGGACGTCGCGGCCACCGCCGGACCGGGACTGCAGGCGATCGACAGCAGCCGCGCCGCCGCGCTGGCGGATCTCGACGGCGACGGCGACTTGGACCTCGCGGTGACCAACCTCAACGCCGCCCCGTACCTGCTGCGCAACGAGGGGGCGCCGGGCAACTGGCTCGCGGTGCGCGTGCGCGGGGCCGGCGCCAACCGCGACGCCATCGGCGCCCGGGTGACGCTGGTCGCCGGGGGCCGGACCCAGGTCCGCGAGGTGCGTCGGAACGGGTCCTTCCTGGCCTCCCACGAGCCGCTGGCGCACTTCGGCCTCGGGACCGCCGCACGCGTCGAGCGCCTCGAGATCCGCTGGCCCTCGGGCCGCACCCAGGCCCTCCGCGACGTCGCCGCGAACCGCCGCGTGGAGGTGGAGGAGCCCGCCGGGCGCTGAGTCTCCGCGGTCCGGTTCCGGACTGGAACCGCGGAGCCCGGGACACTACATATACCCCTCGACAACGGAGACGGATGGATGCCGGAAAGCGCGGAGCGGCGGGCCGCGGAGCCGTTCGAGTTCTACGACTACAACGAGCTGGTGATGCCGACCGGGGTGCGGGCGGCCAACCTGCGCGAGTTCCTGGACCAGCTGCACCAGGTGCCCCTGGACGTGGTGCAGCACCACCTGCACCGCTCGTTCCTGCGCCATCGCTTCGAGGTCTGGGACCATCCCAACGACTTCGCGCGCTGGGCCGCGACGGCGCTGGAGGACCACGCCCTGGCCGAGAAGCTGTCGGCGCTGGATCCGTTCGCGCTCGGCGATCTCGAGCAGGCGCGCGAGCAGATCACGGACCTGCTCGAGGACCATCTCGACGAGCTGCCGATCATCCCCTGGGTGCGTCCGGGGCTGGAGTTCCATTTCTGTAGCGGCCACGTGCTGGCGCTGCCCAGCGGCCGCCGCGTGGCGACGCTGGCCGAGCTGCGCGAGGCGCTGGGCCAGGTGCCGCTGGAGTCGATCTACTTCCACTTCCACGAGGCGCGGCTCCGCGGCGACGACCCGGACCGCGACGACTTCTCGCGCTGGATCTCGGGACAGCTGGGGCGGGACGACGTGGCGCTGCGGCTCTCGCGGCTGGATTTCTACTTCTTCAGCCTGGAGGACCTGCGCCAACGGATCACGCGCATCCTCGAGGACTCGATGTGATGAGCGGCAACCTGCTCGAACAGTACCGGCACATCGTCGGCGACGAGCGGATCGCCAGCCTGCGGCGACTCGCCGCGCGGCTCGAGGGGCTGCGCGTGGTGATGGTCAACTCGACGCGGGTCGGCGGCGGCGTGGCGGAGCTGCTGGCCCGCATGATCCCGCTGTTCGGCGAGCTGGGGCTCGACGTGCGCTGGGAGGTGATCGAGGGCGGACCGGAGTTCTACGACGCGACCAAGACCATGCACAACACGCTCCAGGGGGCGCGCACGCCGCTGACCGCGGCGCAGCGCGAGGCGTACCTGGAGGCCAACCGCGCCAACGCCGCGCGGCTCGACCTCGACGCCGACCTGGTGGTGATCCACGACCCGCAGCCGGCCGCGCTGATCGACCACGTGGAAAAGCGTTGCCCGTGGGTCTGGCGCTGTCACATCGACGCCTCGCGCCCCAACCGGCAGGTCTGGCGGTTCCTGCGCGGGTTCGTCAACCGCTACGACGCCAGCGTGTTCTCGATGGCGGCCTTCGCGCAGAACCTGCCCCACCCGCAGTACCTGATTCCGCCCTCGATCGATCCGCTGGCGGACAAGAACCTCCCGCTGGAACGGGACGAGGTCGACGCGGTGCTCGCCGGCCTGGGGCTCGACCGCGGCACGCCGCTGATCGTCCAGGTCTCGCGGTTCGACCGCTTCAAGGACCCCGTCGGCGTGATCCGGGCCTTCCGGATGGTGCGGCGCCGGGACGACTGCCGGCTGCTGCTGGTCGGCGGCAGCGCCGACGACGACCCCGAGGGCGCCGAGGTGTACGCGGAGGTGCTGGCCGCGGCCGGGGAGGACCCGGACATCCGGGTTCTGGAGCTGCCCCCCGACAGCCACCGCGCGATCAACGCGCTACAGCGGGCGGCGACGGTCGTCGTGCAGAAGTCGCTCCGCGAGGGTTTCGGCCTGACGGTCACCGAGGCGCTGTGGAAGGGCCGGCCCGTGATCGGCGGCGCGGCGGGCGGGATCACGCTCCAGGTGTTCAACCACCAGACCGGCTTTCTGGTCCACTCCCCCGAGGGGCTGGCGTTCCGGTTGCGCTACCTGTTGAACCGCGACCTGCTGGCGGCCGAGATGGGACAGCGCGGCCGCGAGCTGGTCCGGCACCACTTCCTGCTGACGCGGCACGTGCGCGACTGGCTGCTGGTGTTCCTGGCCCAGACGGGACGCGCCAAGGCCTGACGTCACCCGGGCAGGCGGTGTAGCATGCTGCACATGCCGGACCACGAACCGCCGGAGCCGCCGACACCGCAGACCAAGGAACCGCGAACCGACGAGTCCGCGGCCGCCGGCACCCCCGACCCCGCCGCCGTCGACACCGCGCTGCTGGACGGCGCCGACGTGGCCGGCCTATCGCTCGACGCCGCGGCCGAGGAGGCGCGGCGGATCTCGGCCGACCGCACCCAGCCGCTCGCGGCGCGTCTCGAGGCCTACGAGGACGTGTTCGAGTCCCAGGTCGGCGACACGGTCTTCGCGCGGGCGCGCAACGTGGAGCGCGAGGTCGACCTGCGGCAGATCTACATCAAGTTCGAAGGCGACAACCCTTCCGGGACCCAGAAGGACCGCATCGCCTTCGCCCAGGCGATGGACGCGATGCGCCGCGGCTACGACGCGATCACGGTGGCCACCTGCGGCAACTACGGGGCCGCCGTCGCGCTGGCCGCCTCGCTGGCCGGGCTGCGTTGCATCGTGCTGGTGCCGCAGAGCTACAGTACCGGCCGGCTGGACGAGATCGCGCGCCAGGGCGCCGAGGTGCGCCGTGAGGCCGGCGACTACGAGACCGTCGTCGAGCGGTCGCGCCGACTGGCCGAGCGCGAGGAGATCTACGACGCCAACCCGGGTGGAGCGAATACCGCGCTCCAGCTGCGGGCCTACGGCGAGATCGCCTACGAGATCTACGACGAGCTGCGGGACGCCCCGGCGGCCGTCGCCGTCCCGGTCAGCAACGGCACCACGATGGCGGGCGTCTACCGCGGGTTCGTCAGCCTGTACCGGCGCGGCAAGACCTCGCGCATCCCGCGCATGGTCGCCGGCTCGTCCCACGGCAAGAACCCGATCGTACGCGCGTTCCTGAGGAACCTGCCGCGTTGCGAGAACCTGACGCCGGAGAAGATCCGCGAGACCTCGATCAACGAGCCGCTGATCAACTGGTCCTCGATCGACGGCGACCACGCGCTGGAGGCGATCCGCCGCTCGGGCGGCTGGGCCGCGTTCGTCAGCGATCGCGCGATGGCGTCCGCGGCGCGGCTGGTGCGCGAGCGGCAGGGCCTGAGCGTGCTGCCCGCGGCCACGGCCGGGCTGCTGGCGCTGGTCGAGGGCAAGACCGATCTGCGCGGGGACCGCTACGTGGCGCTGTTGACCGGACGACGCTCGTGAGCGGTTTCCCGGAAGGCAACGCGGTCGTCTACTGCGAAGGCGCGTTCGGCACGACCAACGGCAAGACCGCCCACGGCCTGGTCCGACGCACCCGGCGCTACCGCGTGCTGAGCGTGATCGACTCGCGCCACGCCGGCAGCGACGCGGGCGAGGTGCTGGACGGACGACCCGCGGGCATCGCGGTCCAGCCCGACCTGGCGACCGCGATCGAGCGGGCGCCCCGGGAGACCCCCGCGACCCATTTCGTGGTCGGGCTGGCCCCCGACGGTGGGCGGCTGCCCGAGGCGGGTCGCGCGGCGGTCGAGGCGGCGATCGAGGCCGGCCTGCACGTCGACTCCGGGCTCCACGACTTCATCTCCGAGGACCCGCGCCTGGCGCAGCTGGCCGCGCGCCGCGGCGTCGCGATCCGCGACGTGCGCAAGCCGCCCGCGCGCGAGCGGCTCCACTTCTTCACCGGCAAGATCGAGCAGGTCACGGCGCTCAAGGTCGCGTTGCTGGGGACCGACTCCGCGGTGGGCAAGCGCACCACCGCGTGGCTGCTGGTCGAGGCGCTCCAGCGCGCCGGGCGCCGGGCCGAGCTGGTCGGCACCGGCCAGACCGCGTGGCTCCAGGGCGTCGGTCACGGGATCATCCTCGATTCGCTGGTCAACGACTTCGTGTCGGGCGAGATCGAGCATGCCGTCTGGAGCTGCTTCACCGAGACGCGTCCCGAGGTGATCGTGCTGGAGGGACAGGGCAGCCTGCTCAACCCGGCCTACCCGGGCGGGCACGAGCTGATCGCCGCCGGACGTCCCGACGTGATCGTGCTGCAGCATGCTCCGGCGCGCACGCACTACGACGGCTTCCCGGCGTACCCGCTGCACCCGCTGCCGCACCAGATCCGCGCGCTCGAGCTGGTCTCCGAAAAACCGGTCGTGGCGGTGACGGTCAACCACGAGCAGCTGACGCCCGCCCAGGCGCGCGCGGCCTGCGAGACGATCCGCCGTGAGACCGGCCTGCCCGCCGTCGACGTGCTGCTCGACGGCGCGGAGAGCCTGGTCGAGACCCTCGCGCCGCTGATCGCGCGACCGGACGAGCGGCGATGACGGCGCGCAGCGACCCGCTGGCCGTACTGCGGGTGATCCGGCGCCTCGAGGTCGGCCCGCCGCAGATCGAGCCCCGCCGGTTGCGCGTGCCCTACACGGTGACCCGCGACGGCCGGGACGACACGCAGGAGCTGGCCTACCGCTGGGAAGAGGACGTTTTCGACGCCGGCGAGCCGGCCTCGCGGAACCTGGCGGCGATGGTCGGCGCGCAGCTCGCGCTGAACTACGGCCTGTTCTGCGAGGAGATCCGGTTCCGCGGCGAGTTCGACGCCCACGACCGGCGGTTCGTCGAGGAGTTCGCGCGCAACACCGCGCGCGAGATCTACGTCAACAAGCTGCTGATGCCGAACCCGTTCCTCGAGGGTCCCGTCTCCGCGCTGCCCGCGGTCAAACGCGACGACTACGTCCAGGCGCGGATCGAGTTCCCCGACTCGGGCGAGGACGCCCAGGTCGGCGCGTCGCCCTGGGGTGCCGACGCGGGCGCGCACGCGATCCTGTCCAGCGGCGGCAAGGACTCGCTGCTCAGTCTCGGGCTGCTGGAGGAGCTGGGCCTGCCCGCGCACCCGATCTTCCTCAACGAGTCCGGGCGGCACTGGTACACCGCGCTCAACGCCTACCGTCACCTGGCGCAGACCCGCCCGGCCACGGCGCGCGTCTGGACCAACTCCGACCGGATGTTCGCGTGGATGCTGCGGCACCTGCCGTTCGTGCGCCAGGATTTCGCGCGGTTGCGCTCGGACGAGTACCCGATTCGCCTCTGGACGGTGGCGGTGTTCCTGTTCGGCGCGCTGCCGCTGCTGCGGCGCCGCGGCGTGGGGCGCCTGCTGATCGGCGACGAGTTCGACACCACGACCTCGCGCTCGTTCCGCGGGATCCGGCACTACGCCGGCCTGTACGACCAGAGCCGCTGGTTCGACGAGGCGCTGACGCGCTACTTCCATCGCAAGGGCTGGCGGGTCAGCCAGTTCTCGGTGTTGCGGCCGTTCTCGGAGCTGCTGATCGAGAAGCTGCTGGTCGAACGCTACCCGGAGCTGCAGCAGCACCAGGTGTCGTGCCATGCGACCCACCTCGAGGGCGAGCGGGCCCACCCCTGCGGGCAGTGCGAGAAGTGCCGGCGGATCGTCGGCATGCTGGTCGCGCTGGGAGCCGACCCTGGCGCCTGCGGCTACACGCCGGAGCAGATCGAGCAGTGCCTGGCCGCGCTGCCCGAGCGGGGGGTGCACCAGGAGCGACCCGCGGCGCGGCACCTCGCGCACCTGCTGCGCGAGCAGGGCCGGATCCCCGCCGACGGCGGCGGCAAGACGTTCGTCGCCGAGCCGCATCCCGAGGTGCTGAGCCTGCGCTTCCACCGCGAGCAGTCGCCGTACGACACGATTCCCGACGACCTGCGGCCGGGGCTGTACCGGATCTTCCTCGAGCACGCCGACGGTGCGGTCGAGCGCCGCGGCCGCCTCTGGGTGCCCTGCGACCCGCTGGACGACGCGGCACTCTCGCGCCCCTACCGCTTCGGGACGCCGCCCACCCGGGCCGACGACGGGCCCGACTCCGCGCCATCCGCCGGCGAGGCCCCGGAGCCGCGGACCTACCTGCTGGCCGAGATGACCTGGAAGGAAGCCCGGGCACGGTTGCGCAAGATCGACATCGCGCTGTTGCCGGTGGGCGCGATCGAGCAGCACGGGCCGCACCTGCCGCTCGACACCGACGCCTTCGACGCCGACTACCTGGCGCGCCGCGTCGCCGCCACGTGCCGCGAGCCGCGACCGATCGTGCTGCCGCTGATCCCCTACGGCGTCTCGTACCACCACGACGACTTCGCCGGGACCGTCAGCGTCAGCCCGGACACGCTGGCCGGGCTGGTCTACGACGTCGGCCTGTCGGTGGCCCGCCACGGCATCACCAAGCTGGTGATCGTCAACGGCCACGGCGGCAACGGCCCGACGCTGCACCTCGCCGCGCAGATGATCAACCGCGACGCCCACATCTTCACCTGCGTGGACACGGGCGAGACCAGCGATGCCGAGGTCTACGGCATGGTCGAGACCCGGAACGACGTGCACGCCGGCGAGATCGAGACCAGCACCACGCTGGCGATCCGCCCCGGACTGGTGCAGATGGACAAGGCGCCGCGGATGGTCCCGCGCTTCAGCAACCGCTTTCTCGACTTCACCTCGAAGCAGAGCGTCGGCTGGTACGCCTACACCTCGCGGATCTCGCAGTCCGGCGTGCTCGGCGACGCCACCCGGGCGACCCGCGAGAAGGGCGAGCGGATCTGGGACGTGATGGTGCGGCGGCTGGTCGAGCTGGTCGAGGACCTGGCGAGCCTGAGCCTCGACGAGATCCACCAGCGGCGTTACTGAGCCGGCCGTGAAGATCACCCGCGTGACCGCCTGGCCCGTCGTGATGCGGCTGGCCGAGCCCTACACGATCGCGTTCCAGACCGTCGAGCACGCGACCAACGTGTTCCTGCGCGTCGAGACCGCCGGCGGACTCGCCGGACTCGGTTGCGCGGCGCCCGAGGAGGCGATCACCGGCGAGACGCCCGAGAGCACGCTGGCCGTGCTGAACGAGGTGGCCGAACCGCTGCTGCGCGGCTCGGATGCGTTGCGCCCCGCCCGGCTGATCGAGCTGGCGGCGCGCGCGCTGGGGCCGCGCCCGTCGGCGCTGGCGGCGGTGGACATGGCGCTCCACGACATCCTGGGCCGGGCCGCCGGGCTCCCGTTGTGGCGGTTGCTCGGCGGCTACCGCAGCCGCATCGCGACCAGCGTGACGATCGGCATCCTGCCCGAGGCCGAGACGGTCGCGCGGGCGCGGGAGCGGGTCGCCGAGGGCTTCCGCTCGCTCAAGCTCAAGGGCGGCCTCGACGTGGACCAGGACATCGCACGTCTGGTCCGGGTGCGCGAGGCGGTCGGCCCGGGGATCGGCCTGCGCTTCGACGCCAACCAAGGCTACACGGCGGAGCAGGCGCTGCGATTCTTGGACGGGACGCGGAAGGTGCGCATCGAGCTGGTGGAGCAACCGACGCCGCGCGGCGAGCCCGACCTGCTGGGCCGGATCAGCGCGTCCAGCGACACGCCGATCATGGCCGACGAGAGCCTGATGTCGCTGCGCGACGCGTTCCGCCTGGCCCGCCGGCAGCTCGTCGACATGGTCAACATCAAGCTGATGAAGGTCGGCGGGATCGCCGAAGCGCTGAGGATCGGGACGCTGGCGCGGACCGCCGGGCTGGAGGTGATGGTGGGTTGCATGGACGAGTCGGCGCTGGGGATCGCCGGCTCGCTGCACTATGCGCTGGCCCGGCCCAGCGTCGGCTACGCCGACCTGGACGGCCACCTCGACCTGCTCGACGACCCGGCCGCCGGCGCGGTGCGGCTGCGTGACGGCATGCTGTACCCCGGCGACGGTCCGGGGCTCGGCGTCGACCTGCGCGCCTGAGCGGGATCAGGGCTCCAGCACCAGCTCCGACAGCTGCACGCGGTAGCTGCGCAAACTGACCACCTCGCCGCGTGCCTGCCGGTACGGTGTGGCGGTGTGGATCCAGCGCAACAGGCTGATCGGGTCGATCCCGGCCGGCGCGCTCCAGCTCCACAGCAGGCGCTCCAGCCCGCGGCCGCGGTCGGCCGTGCGGAAGGCCAGCAACACCCGCGGGACGCCCGCCGCCAGCAGCGGCTCGAGCAGCGACGCCTGCTCCTTGTAGCCGTAGTCCTCCAGCACCTCCGACAGCACCACGGCGTCGAACGCTCCGTCGCCGGCGCGGGCCAGCTCGTCGAGCAGGTTTCCCGCGACCCAGCTCACGCCGCCGGCCCGTTCACGCGCGCGCTCGATCCACCGCGGCACCAGGTCCACCCCCGAGACCCGCGCGCCCGCCGCCGCGAGCCGCTCCGCGAGCAGCCCGGTCCCGCACCCGGCGTCGAGCACGCGCAGACCGGCCAGCGGGGCGAGCCACTCCAGGATCCGCGCACGCAGCCGCTCGCGGCCCAGGCGCGCGTTGTGCTCCAGGTAGCTCGCGGGGCGGCCGTCGTCGATCCGTTCCAGCCGCCGGCCCGGCTGGCCTTCCCACTTCTCCCGGATTCGGCGGGCCAGGGCGTCGGGGAAGCCGTCTTGCGCGTCGGGCTCGAGCATGCCGCGATGGTACCCCCGTCCCGGCCGATGCTTCCCCCCGAAGGCGCGTTTCGTCCACAATGCCCGCCCGATGTCCTCGCCGCGCAGCCCCGTGACCTGGCTGGTCGCCCTCGGACTGTTTTTGATCTGGA
Source organism: Candidatus Polarisedimenticolaceae bacterium (assembly GCA_041629655.1). GTDB lineage: Bacteria > Acidobacteriota > Polarisedimenticolia > Polarisedimenticolales > Polarisedimenticolaceae > JBFKMV01. Next base: position 34,300 of record JBFKMV010000004.1, on the reverse strand, counting down.
GCAACAGCTTCATCGCCATCGGCTACCTGCTGGGCAGCGAGCAGCGCCCGCAGCAGCTCGACTGGGTCGCCCTGACCGTGGCGCGGTTCCTCCCCGCGGCCGCGATCTGCGGGGCCTACTGCGCGGTCTTCCGCCGCGCGGAGTCGCTGCGGCTGTTGCGGGGGCACTGGCGCCGGCTCGCGGTCTGTGCCGGGCTGGCCGTTCCGGGCTACAACCTGGCGCTCTACTACGGGCAGCAGCACGGCGTCCCGGCGCCGGTCGCCTCGCTGACCACCGCCCTGGTGCCGTTGTTCGTGATGCTGCTCGCGGCGGCGTTCCTCGACGAGCGGCTGACCGGGCGCCGGGTCGGCGGGTTCCTCGTCTCCGCGGCGGGCATGACCTTGATCGCGCTCGGCGGACGGGACGCGCGCGCGGCGAGCTACCCCGGGCTGATCGCGATCACCGCCCTGGCGCCACTGAGCTGGTCGGTGTTCTCGGTGCTCAGCAAGTCGCCGGCGCGCCGCGCATCTCCGGTGGTGTGGACCTACCTCGCCACCGCGATCGGCGGGCTGATGGTGCTGCCGTGGCTCCCCGGAGCCACGTGGCGCCAGTGGCGGGACCTCGACGCCGGAGGCTGGATCGCGCTGCTCTACCTGTCGGTGCCGTGCACGGTGCTGGGGTTCGCGCTGTGGACGTGGTTGCTGCGACATCTGCCGGCCACGTCGGTCGGCTTCACGGTGTTCCTCAACCCGCCGTTGACCACGCTGTCCAAATCGCTGCTGGCCGTGGCGCTGCCTGCGACCTTCGTGTTCACGATCCGGGGCCTGGAGTGGGTCGGCGGCGGCGTGGCGCTGCTGGGGCTGGCGATCGCCGTCAGGCCGCGCCGGCGCGGGCGGCCCGGAAACGTCTTTCGCGGCGCCGGCTCGTAACAACCCGAGAACGCAGGCGGCCCGACCACCGCCGGGGAGGAGGACCCATGCAACGCTGGCTGATCGGCGCGATGCTCGCGGCGGTGGCGCTCCACGCGCCCGTGACGGCCGACGACGGCATCGAGATCGGGGGCCGCGTGCTGGCGCCCGGACCGGCGCCCGTGGCGCGCGCGCAGGTCACGCTCCTGCCGCGGCTGGACGCGCTGGCGACCGCGGCGATCGAGCTCGCGGGCACGGACCCCGAGCCCGTCGCCGGCGCGCGGACCGACGCCGCCGGACGCTTCACGCTGGTGGCGCCCGGGGCCGGACTGTGGCTGGTGCGCGTCGAGGTCGACGGCTTCACCCCGCTGGAGCTGGAGCTACTGCCGTTGATCGAGCCGGTCGAGCTGCCCGACGCGGTGCTGTCGCCCGACAGCGGGATCAAGGTCCGCGTGCGCGCCGCGGACGGCGCGCCGCTGCCCGGCGCCGACGTGCTGGTGCGCACCGATCGCGACCGGCGCGGTTTCGGCGCGAGCCCGGACTGGTCGATCCCGCTACGCGCGGGACGGACGGGCGACGACGGCACGCTGCGGCTTCCGCGCGGGGAGAACGAGCGCACGCTGGTTTCCGCGGCCGCCCCGGGCCGGGCGCCCGGAGAGCGGCGCGGCGTGTTCGGCACCGCCGCGGCGATCGAGCTCGCGCCCGGCGTGAGCCGCCGGCTCGAGGTGCGCGGCGCGGACGGAAGCGCCGTGCCCGGAGTCCGCGTCGCGCTCGGCGATCGCGCGCACCTCGTCGGCACCACCGACGAGCAGGGCCGGCTGACCGCGAACCTGGCACCCGCGCGCACCACGCCGGTCGACCTGCTCGCGCCCGACGGCCGGCGCAGCGAAACCTCCATCGATGCGAGCACGCCGCCGCCGGCGCAGGACCGCCCGCTCGTGCTGACGCTTCCGGCCCGCCTGACGCTGCGCGGACGCGTGATCGACGCCGAGTCGCGGCGAGCCGTCGCCGGTGGGATCGTGTGGGACCGCGGAGACCCGACCGCGGCCGCGGTCACGGGAAACGGCGGCGGCTTCGAGCTCGCGGGCGTGAGCGGGCGCCGCCTCGAGCTGGAGGCCGGCGCCCCGGGCTACCTGCGGGCGGATCCCGTCTCGCACCAGCTGCTCGGCGACGGCCGTCCCGCGCCGACCCTGGCGTTGCGGCCCGCGGCCGCGGTGCGCGGCAAGGTGGTCGACGGCGACGGCAACCCGGTGCCGGGCGCCGAGGTCCGCGCCGAGATCCGGCGCCGGCCCGGAATGATGCGGATCGAGATCGGCCGGCCGCAGGTTGGCCCGCGCAACCGCAGCAACCCGCAGGGTGAGTTCCGCATCGGCCCCCTGGATCCGGAGCAGAGCTACAGCCTCGCCGTGCAGGCCGAGGGTCACGCGCCGGCCACGGCCGAGCTGACGGGACTCGAGCCGTATCGCACCCGCTCCGGCCTGGTGCTGACGCTCGACCGCGGCAAACGAGTCGTCGGGCGGCTCGTCGACACGGACGGGGCTCCGCTGCGCGACGGATCGATCGAGCTCTCTCCCGCGACGCCCGGTCGCAACATGGGCATGATGCGGGTCATGGACGGCGGCGCCGCCGCGGCTTCGTTCCGCGCGACCAGCGACGGCGAGGGGCGGTTCGAGCTGGGCGGCCTGCCGGCGGGCACGCACGACCTGGTCGCGAAGCGGCCCGGCTTCGCCAGGCGCTCGGTTCCCGGGATCGAGCTGGCCGGAGATGCCGCTGCCGTGGACGTCGGCGACGTGATCCTGGAACCGGGGCACCGGCTGCAGGGCCGCGCGACGGATCGTGACGGCAACCCGGTCGAGGGCGTCGAGGTGCGCGTGCAGGAGAGCGGCCCGATGACGTTCTCGCTGGGCGGCTCCGGCGACCCGGTCCCGCCCGACGCGTTCACCGATCCCGGCGGCTGGTTCACCATCGACGATCTGGCGGCGAGCCCGGCATACTCGCTCGGTCTCGACCGGGCCGGCTACGTCGGCGCGTCCGCCGGACCGGTGACCCTGCCCCGCCCCGAGCCGCTCGAGGTCACGCTGGACGCGGCCTCCCGGCTGTCCGGCGTGGTGCGTGCCGGCGGGGGCGAGCCGATCCCGGGCGCGCAGGTCAACCTGAGCCGCTCGCGCACGATCGAGATGGGCGGCGCGGTGATGAAGATGATGATGCTTAACAGCGAGGACACCGACGCCCGGGGACGCTTCGTGTTCGAGGACCAGGAGCCGGGGACGGTCTCGCTCTCCGCCTCGGCCAGCGGGCACCGCGAGGCCAAGCTGGACGGCGTCGAGATCCCCCGCGGCGAGGACGTGGACGACGTGGTGCTGGAGCTCGAGCCGGGGGCCGTGATCAGCGGGCGCGTGACCCGCCCCGACGGGCGCCCGGCGATCGGAGCGCGGGTCGCGCAGGTCGGCGAGGGCGACGGGATGATGCGGATGCTCGGCGGTGTGCCCGCGGACGGCGAGGGGCACTACTGGCTGGAGGGGCTGGCCCCGGGCGAGGTCTCCATCGAGGCCACGCACCCCGACCATCCGCGGACGGTGCGCGATCTCGAGGTCGAGGTCGGGCTCAACGAGCTGGACCTGACGTTCGAGGGCGGCGTCGAGGTCACGGGCCAGGTCAGCGACACCGCGGGCGCGGCGGTCGGCGATGCCGCGGTGCGCCTGTTGCCGGCGGGACGGATGTGGGGCGGCCCCGAGACGATCAGCGGCCCCGACGGCCGGTTCCGGCTGCCCGGCGTCGAGGACGGCGACTATCGCCTGCGCGTCGAGGCCGCAGGCTACGCGCCGCACACCGCCGAGCAGGCGGTCACCGTGTCCGGCGAGCCGGTGCACGGCCTGGCGGTGCAGCTCGAGACCGGCGGCGCGATCCACGGGCGCGTCCGCGGCGTGGAGCCCGCGGAGCTCTCGAAGGTCGGCGTGCGCGCGGACGGGCTGTCGATCCCGGGGTTCGGCGGCGCCGCGGTCGACTTCGAGGGCAACTACCGCATCGAGAACCTGGCGCCCGGCAGCTACAACGTGGTCGCGACGCTCGCCGAGTCCGGGCGCCAGGCGCGCGGGCAGGCCGCGCTCGAGCCCGGTGTGACCGAGGTGCGGCTCGACCTCGAGTTCGGCGGCGGGCTGGAGCTCCGCGGCCGTGCCGTGCAGGGCGAGCGCCCGGTCAGCGGTGCGACGCTGCTCGCCGAGGGGCGCGACGTCGATCACGACGGCTGGGGGCGCACCGATACCGACGGCGCGTTCGCCATCGACGGCCTCGAGCCGGGCACCTACGACGTGCACCTGCGCAACTGGCAGACCGGGCTGGCCTACGACGAGACGGTCGAGCTTTCGGCGAGCCGCGAGGTGGTGCTGGAGGTGCCGACCGCGCGGGTGCGGGGACGGATCTACGACTCCGCGGACCGCGAGCCGCTGGCCGGGGTCGGCGTGACCCTGCGCGCGGCGGACGGCGGCGGCACCGGGCGGCTGCCGCTCCATTCGGCAACCACGGACCTCGAGGGCAAGTTCGAGCTGCCCAACGTGGGCGACGGCTCGTGGCAGCTCTCCGCGGAGCGGAAGGGCTACGCGGCGGTGTCGCGCGGCCTGACGGTGCAGTTCCAGAAGCCGGTCGAGGATCTCGAGCTGCCGATGGATCCCACCGAGGGACTGACGCTGGAGGCGCGGCTCCCGACCGGCGCGGCGCCCGCGGAGCTGCGCGTCGCGGTGACCGACGGCAGCGGGATGACGCTGGTCGGCGGGAACTTCGCGACGGGCGAGAACGGGCGCGTGCGGCTGTCCACCGTGCCCCCGGGCAGCTTCACGCTGGTCGTGTCCGCCGCCGGCTCGGCCGTGTCCAACCTCGCCGTGCGCGCACCGGGGCCGGCGGTGCCGGTGACGTTGCAGCCGGCGACCGCGTTGCGGGTCGTGGTGCCCGAGCTTTCGGGATCGCCGACGCTGGCCACCGTGCGCGTCGCCGACGCGGCCGGCCGCAGTTTCCACGCGCTGAGCTGGAACGGCAACGCGTTGACCGAGTGGCGGATGGCCGGCGGACGGCTGGAGCTGGGATCGCTCCCGCCGGGAAGCTGGACCGTGACGGTCGACACCGCGGACGGGCGGTCGTGGCGCGGCCGGACCGCCACCGCCGTGGGCGCCGCGGCGGAGCTGTCGCTTCAGTAGAGCCGCAAGCCGGATCCTGGGTTAGAGTGGCGGGGTCGTGCCGCTGATCCAGATCCATCTGCTCGAGGGCCGCAGCCGCGAGGACAAGCGCCGCCTGCTGGAGGAGGTGACCCGGGCCGTGCGCGACTCGATCGACGCCCCGCTTCCGTCGATCCGGGTCTGGATCCACGAGCTGCCGCCCGACGAGTACATGGTGGCCGGCGAGCTGGCCTCGGAGAGGAAGAAACGGGGCGGATGACCGGGCGGGAACACCGACCGCCCCCGAGCGCGCGGACCTGGTCGCGTTCCTGCTGCAGCCTGACCGACGAGGGCTTTGGACGGTAACAATTGTAGTAATTCATCTCTATCGACAACCGTCGGCGATCAAAGCAACCAAACGGTTGCTATTCCCTTGACTTCCCGCGTGACCTCGGAGTAAAAGTCGGCCAACCATCGCGTTCACGACGCCACGCAGTCGTCCGTGCGCCAGGCGTGCGGACAGGGGGAGAGAGTGGCGCCGTGGGGGGTTTTTCGGTCTGCTCGTCGCTGCCCCCACCAGCGCCGAACGGGGAGAAGTGTCATGTCCAGCACCGGGGTACGTTCGCAGTCGCCTGTCCGCTCGCAGCTCCCGTCCACTCCGAACCGGTGCCGCTCCGCGCTCGCGTGGGCCATCCTGGCGTCGGCGTTCCTGCCGGCCCTGGGCGGCCCCGGAGACGCGATCATCGACAACGGCACGGTGCAGCTGGGCGTGCACTGCGAGGGCCACTTCAACGTGCCCGGCGGCTCGCCGTCGTCGGGCGTCGGCTCGACGTTCGTCGGCGTGCGCTACCTGGCGACCAACGCCGACGCGATCTCCCCGGGCTGCCTGTGCGAGGGCTGGGGCGCCGCGGGCAACGGGTTCAGCGGCTGGGCCAACGAGGTCGAGGGCGGCGCGAACAACCTGAGCAACGTCAGCTGCAGCCAGCCCGCCCCGGACAGCTTCGAGTCGATCGTCGAGATCGGCGGCCAGCTTCGCGTCAAGCACCTCTACCGTCCGTCGAAGAGCCGCTTCCTGTACGAGGGCGTGGTCACCATCACCAACATCAACGAGGTGTTCGTCGAGGACGTGCGCTACCGCCGCGTGCTGGACTGGGACGTGGAGCCGACCGCGTTCTCGGAGTTCGTCACCGTCGTGACCGCGGGAGCGACCAAGGTGGCTTTCTCCAGCGACGACGGCTTCGGGACCGCCAACCCGCTGGGGGCGCGGAGCCAGATCGCCTTCAGCGGCGAGGCGATCGACAACGGGCCGATCGACCACGGCGCGCTGTTCGACCTCGAGCTGGGCGGCCTCGACGTCGGCCAGAGCGTGAGCTTCCGGATCTACTACGGCGCCGCGGGCACCGAGGTCGATGCCGACAAGGCGCTCGGCGCGGTCGGCGCCGAGACCTACACCTACGGCCAGTCCAACACGCCCGACGGACCGACGCTGGGCACGCCCAACACGTTCATGTTCGGCTTCAAGGGCGTCGGCGGCAGCTCGATCTTCCCCGGCAGCGGCGTGCCGCTGCCCGAAGTCGGCGAGGAGAGCGCGGCCATCGGCGCCAAGTCGCGCACCGGCTCGGCGGTGGCCTTCGCCGGCGACCTGAACCCCGGCGCGGGACCCAACTTCGACGACTACATCGCCGGCGCCCCGGGCTTCAGCGACGTCGGCGCCGAGGAGATCGGCGCGGTGGCGGTGTACCTCGGCAGCGCCGACGCGGCGGAGCGCGCCTCGGCCGACGTGGTGTTCGTCGGCGAGTCGCCCCACGACCGGCTCGGCGTGGCCGTGGCGGCGAACTTCGACTTCGACGGCGACGGCAACCTGGACCTGTTGCTCGGCGCCGAGCAGGTCAACCGCACCGGCGAGGACGACACGGTCAACGGCTGCCTGGCCGACGCCGCGTGCGGACCCGGCAAGACCTACCTGATCTACTGGGACCCTGCGGACTACCCGAACCTCGGCAACCCGGCGCTGCAGGACACGATCCTGCTGTCCGAGCTGAACATGCCCGGCAAGCCCAAGGGTGTCGTGTTCACCGGCGCCGCGCTCGGCGACCAGGCGGGATTCTCGGTCGCCGCCGGCGGCCCGGTCGGCCAGGACAGCGTGCGGCCGGACCTCGGCATCGGCGCGCCCGGCCGCGACGTGCCGGGAGACGGCGGACCCGACCGCGTGGACGCCGGGACGGCCTATTTGATCTTCAACACCGGCCAGCCGGACAACTTCGACGCCAACGGGCGGTTTCTCGAAAGCTCGTACGGGCTCGACCGCGTGGCCTGCACGCACTTCCCGCCGAATCCGTGTCTGGCCACCGACGAGCTGGCGGGGATCCAGTACGTCGGCGAGTCCGGACCGGGACCCGGCGACACGATGGGCGACCAGGTCGGCTTCTCCGTGGCGTTTCCCGGTGACATCGTGGAGCCCGTGGGCGAGGACTTCGCCTTCGGCGCGCCCGGCTTCGACCGGCTCGACCCGCTGCTCGACGCGGACAGCCTCAACGGCGGCTCCGGCTACGGCATCGGCCGCAAGAGCAGCGGCATCATCGAGGTCTGCGAGATCGGCACCCCGCCGGCGGTCGACCAGGGTGTCGGCGGCGTGCAGATCCTCGGCGACCAGGCCGGCGAGCAGCTCGGCTACTGGATCGCCGGCGGCGGCGACAACCTGGCCAACGGCGAGGACGACCTGCTGATCGGCGCGCCGTTCTACGACGTCGTGACGGCGAGCGACCAGGGCGGTGACGACGCCGGGCGGATGGGCCAGAGCGGCGGACGGCTGTCCAGCGGCATCATCGAGGTCTGCGAGATCGGCGCCCCGCCCGCGGTCGACGAGGGCGGCATCGAGGGCGCGATCTGGCTCGGCGCCGAGGCGGGCGACCTGTTCGGCTCCTCGGGGATCGGGCTGGGCGACGTGACCGGCAACGGCGGGGACGACATCGCGATGGGCGCGCCGCTGCGGGATCCCGACGACCTGATCAACGCGGGGACCGTGTACCTGGTCGAGGGTCCCGACGTGATCGCCGACGCGGGCCACAACCTGTTCCGCGGCGAGATCTCGGTAGCCAAGATCGGTGTCAGCATCGCCGGCCGGCAGCTCAACGGCACCAACGACGAGCAGGAGTCGGGCGCGGCGGTGTCGCGGATCGGCGATCACGACGGCAACGGCGACGGCGACTTCGCCGCCGGCTGCCCGGGACGCAACGACGACGACGGTGTGGTCTGCACGGTGCTGGAGAGCCAGGGTCTGTCGCAGCTGACCAACGAGCCGCCGACTGCCGACGCCAGCGCCAGCGACACGCTGGCCGAATGCAGCGGTCTCCAGCGCGGCCAGGTCGATCTCGACGGGCGGCTCAGCTCGGATCCCGACTCGACCGTGGACACCAACGACGACATCGCGAGCTTCGACTGGTTCGAAGACTTCGGCCTGGGGACCGAGTCACCGATCGGCTCCGGTGCGTTGCTGAGCAACGTCTCGTTCGACCTGGGCAGCCACGACGTGACGCTGGAGGTCACGGACCTGGCCGGCGCCAGCGACACCGACGCGATCGTGGTCACGGTCCAGGACACGGTGGCCCCCGCCTTCACGCTCTGCCCGGCCGACGCCAGCGTCGAGTGCACGGGCGCCAGCTCCGCGGCGGTCACGCTGCCGGCGGCGCAGGCCGACGACCAGTGCGACAACGGCGAGACGATCTCCAACACGCGCACCGGCGCCAGCGCCGACGCCTCGGACACCTACCCGCTGGGCACGACGGTGGTGGCGTTCACCGCCACCGACGCCGCGGGCAACGCCAACGCCAGCTGTCAGACCTCGGTCACCGTGGAGGACACCGTGGCGCCGGCGCTGACCTGTCCGGCGTCGCTCGAGCTGATCGGCGCGGCGTGCCTCGGCTCGCGCGAGGTGCCGCTGGACGCCGTCTCGGCCGACGATGCCTGCGACGCGGCCCTGCTCGGCGTCAGCCCGTCGCTGGTCGCGTGCGAGGGAAGCGACACGGCGGTGTACACGGCGACGGACGTGGGCGGCAACGAGAGCTCGTGCCCGGTCGCGGTCACGGTCGCCTGCCCCGGCCCCGCGGGCCAGGGTTACTGGCACCGGCAGTGTCTCGGCGTTCCCGCGCGGGAGGGCGGGATCGATCCGGGTCGCAACGGTCGCGGCCCCGAGGGGCCGACCGAGCCCGGGTTCCAGGACGAGCTGATGCCCTGCGCGCAGGAGAAGCTCGAGGACCTCGGGATCTTCGGCGAGGAGACCTGCGAGGGCATGGACGCCAACCCGCCCAGCGACCCGTGCGAGCGGGCGCTCAAGCAGCTCACCGCCCTGGTGCTCAACGACTGCTCGCAGCGGGTCGAGGCGACCTGCGGCGTCGACCTGAGCGCGCAGGGTTGCAGCTCCACCGATCTCGGCGGCCTGTTGCAGGAGCTGGCCGACCTGATCAACTCGGGCCAGTGCGACACCGCAGAGGCCTGCGCGGCCGAGATCAACACCGGCGGCGGGCTGCTCGGCGGCGGAGCCGGAGCGCCGGGCGACGTGCCGTCGCTGGAACTCGACGCTCCGGACGACCCGATCGAGGGCTTCACACCGCTGGCACCGCGTCGGAGAGCGGTGCGCGCGCTGACCGTGGAGGAGCGGGCGGCAGCGACCGGTCCCGATGCACCGGACACGGTGTCGCCGCCGACGGGAGTGGCGACGGGACGCTCGCGCGGCCTGGTCCGTACGGCCCCCGAAACCGAGGCGCCGCCAGCGGTGCAGAACGCTCCCGCAACGGCGGGCGCGGCGCCGGACGGCGCGTCCGCGGCGGTCGCGCTGATGTGGAGCCGGCTGGCCGAGACGACCGACCTGGACGCGCGCCTGCGCATCCTGGCCCAGCTCGCCGGGCCCGGGCTCCCGCTGGAGCGGCCCGGCGCGCTGCGGCGCGAGGTCGAGTCGTTGCTCGAGGCGGCTCGCGCCCGCGGCGACGACGACCTGGCCGTGAAGGCGGAACGGTTGCTGGAGCGGCTGAGCGGCGTGGTCGCCGACCCGCCGGGCGACGAGCCGCCTACGACGCGTCCGACGCGAGGAGGTCGGCGAGCTTTTTAGCCTCGATCTTCTCGGCATCGAACTCGCCGAGCAACACGGCGAAGTCGAAGCCGTCGCGGCCGGCGTAACGCTTGCCGCCCTCGGCCTCGCGGCCGAGACGCACGATCACCGTGCGCGTCCCGGTCGCGGCCGCTGGCGCGGTCTCCGCGGCGGCGGCATCCGGAGCGATCGCCCGGTAGGTCAGCGTGAGCGTCGCGGCGGGCGGCTCGAGCCCCTGCTCGGCCGGGTCGAGCGGGCCGCCGGGCTCGGAGATCCAGAGGCTCGCGATCGAGCGGACCCAGGCGTCGGTCTTGGCCGCGTCCGGCTCGCGCCCGGCGTCGGGCACGGCCACCGACCATGCACCGTCGCGCCGGGCCAGCTCGAATCGCCCGTGCCCGTTCTCCAGCCCGACGGCGACCAGGTCGTCCACGGGAACGTCGACCAGCTTCTTCTCGATCCACGCCCCGGCGTCGGGCCGCAGGTCGTAGTACTCGAGCCCGCGCAGCTCGTAGACGCGGTCGTCGCCGGCGAGCCGCGCGTGCCGGATGCGGTAGTTCGGCGAGCTGCCCAGCAGCAGGTCCACCCGCGGCTTGCCGTCCGGGTCCTCCCAGACGCGCAGGCGTCGCTGGTGTTTGCTCTCGGCGACCTCGAGCGCCTCGTGGTACCGCCCGCTGGACAGCACGGGCCGCCCGACCCGGAGCCCGCGCAGGTTGTCCAGCAGCGCCCGGACTTTCTCCGGATCCGCCGGGTACCCGTCGGCCTGCTCGAGCACCCAGCGCTCGCCGTCGCGCCGCAGCGCCAGCGACTTCCCCGCGGCGTCGTCGCCCGGGGCCGGCTCGTCGATCTCGATCCGGGCCGGCGTGATCGTCTCGAGCGCCGGCAGCAGCGCGTGCGTCCCCGCCGCCGCGTCGGCGCGGCCGGACGGCAGGTAGATCCAGGCCAGCAGCGCGAGCTGCGCCGCCAGCGCGACCGTCAACCCGGTTTGCAGGCGGTTCACGTCTCGGCCCTCCGCCGCGCGCGCGCCACGACGACCGGCTCGATGCCGCGCCGCCGCCACACCCGCCACGCCGCCAGCGCCAGCACCACGACCGCCAGGACCAGGTAGTTGCCCGTCTCGACGGTGACCTGCCCCGCGCGCTCGGTGCGCTCCAGCCGGCGCGCCCCGGCGGCGCGCGAGCGGATCGCCGCCATGTCGCTGTCCAGGTTGGTCCAGTCGATCACGTTCTGGGTGAAGGCGAGGTTCTCGGCGAAGAAGCCACCCTCCTGGCGCCCCAGCGCCTGGGCCACGAAGTCGCTCAGGAACTCGGCGTTGCCGACCACGACCAGGCGCGTCTCGGGCGATTCCTCGAGCGGCACCTCGGCCGGCGGCGCGGCCTCGCCGGCCCCGTCCTCCGCACCGGCGCCAGGCGGCTGCTGGCCCGCCCAGAAGCTCCGGAACCGCCCCTCGAGCGCCACGGCCAGCGCGCGCGGTCCGGTCCCCTCCTGCGGCACCTCGTAGTCGACGTACATCACGCGCGACAGGTCGTCGTCGGTCCACGAACGATCGGACGACCGCAGCAGGTCGCGGGCCTCGAGCCCCAGCTCGGCCGTGCGCTCGGGGTCGACCTCGATCGGGCTGGCCCAGTAAAGACCCACCGCGGCGAGCCGCGCGGTGATCTCGCGGCTGGCCAGACCGTCGTCACGCACCTCCACCAGGTACGGGTAGGGCTCCATGCGCCAGCTGCGCATCGTTCCCAGCGCCGTCTGGACGAGCTCCGGGATCGGCAGCGCCTGGTTGCGATCGTCGAGGACCAGCGTCTCCGGAATCGTCACGCCGAGGTGGGCGAGCCAATCGTGAAGACCGGTCTCGACCGGGGCGACGCGCAGGCCCGACTGGTCGAAGTCGGCCTCGTAGTTGCCCGCGCAGAGCACCACGCGGCCGCCCCGCATCAGGTACTGGTCGAGCCGGTAGATTTGCTGCGGCTCGAGGTCGCGCGGCTTGAGCACCAGCAGCACGTCGACGTCGGTCGGCACCGGGCCGGATCCCAGGTCGACGTCCTCGACGCGGTAGTCGCGCTCCAGGTACCGCTTGACCTGCTCGAACTCGGGCGGGGGCTGCGGCGGCATCCGGCCCTGCATCTGCAGCTGCATCATGATCTCGGGCGGGATCGAGGGGTCGGGGGCCACGACGCCGACGGTCTTGAGGAAACCCGGCGTGCGGCGGCGGAGCGAATCCTCGATCGCCTCGCGTACCGTCGCGCCCGAGACGTCCTCGGCGGTCAGGATCACCTGCTCCAGCTCGCCCCCGGCCTCGAGGAATCCGTACAGGTAGAACTCCCGATCGCCGAAGAACCCCAGCGACATCGGCCGCACGCCGAAGCGCTGTCGCGCCTCGAGCGCGACCTGCTCGCCGGTCGTCGGGTCGAGCTCCTCGTAGACGAAGCGCTCGCCGCCGCGCGCGGCCAGCTCCTCGGCGGCCTGACGCACGGCGTCGGGGACGTCGGCGAACACCTCGGGCAGCGTTCCCGGGGTCACCACCGCCGTGAAGCGCACCGGACCCTCGATGCGCTCGAACAGCTCGGTCGCGCCGCGGAAACCGAACACGACCTTCTTCAGCGCGCGGGTCAGATCGTACTCCGGATTGCTCAGCCGCACGTCGATCTCGCCGTCGGGCAACGGCTCGACCTGGATCAGATCGTCGAACCCGTAACGCACGTACTGGTCGCCGTACTTGACCACCAGCGCGAAGTAGGCGTTGACGATGCCGGTCTCGTACTTCGAGGCCAGCCGGAACGGCGTGCTGGTCACGCCGAAACGGTCGCGGGCCTCCTGGGCCACCGTCTCGTTTTCGCCGGGGTCCACGATCTCCACCTTGACCCGGCCCCGCGACAGCGCGCGGTACTCGTCGAGCAGGTCCTCGAGCCGCGGGACCAGCGGCGCCAGCTTGGGATGCGTGCGCCGCGAGAAGTAGCCGTAGATCACGGCGTCCTCGTCCAGCGAATCGAGCACGCGGCGCGTGGCCTCGCTGATCGAGTACAGGCGGTCCTCGGTCAGGTCGACCCGCGCGCGGCCGAACCCCGCCAGCAGCACGTTGAACGCGACCAGGTTCAGCGCCAACAGGCCCAGCGTGATCGCCAGCGACGTGATCAGCTTGCGACGGTCCGCCACGGTCGTAACCTCCTAGGCCCAGCGGCGCGCCCGCAGCGCACCCACGCTGGCGGCGAGGAAGAAGCCGGTCAGCGACACGTAGTACACGACGTCGCGCGCGTCGATCACCCCGCGTGCGATGCTGGAGAAACGGCTGCCGGTGCCGAGCGAGCGCAGCAGCGCGGCGGTGCGATCGGGAAACAGCCCCGCGAAGGCGTCCAGCCCCGCGCCCCACAGCGCCAGGCACAGCACCAGGGTCACGATGAAGGCCAGGATCTGGTTCTCGGTCGTCGCCGAGACGAACTGCCCCAGCGCGAGGTAGGACGCGCCGAGCAGCAACGCCCCGAGGTAGCCCCCGGCGACCGGCCCCCAGTCCACGTCGCCCAGCGCGGCGACGGTGACGGGCAGCCCCAGCGTCAACGCCAGGCCGACCGCGAGCAGTCCCCAGCTGGCCAGGAACTTCCCGGCCACCAGCTCGTGGTCGCGCGCCGGCAGCGTCAACAGCAGCTCCAGGGTGCCCTGCTTGGACTCCTCGGCCCACAACCGCATCGTCAACGCGGGTACCAGCAGCAGCATCAGGAACGGCACGGCGTCGAACAGGCCGCGCAGGTCGGCGATCCCGCGCGAGAAGAACGCATTCAGGTTGAAGAACGTGAACGCCGCCGCGCAGGCGAAGACCAAAAGGAACACGTAGGCGATCGGCGAGTTGAAGTAGGCCCGGAACTCCCGCCGGGCCACGGCGCGCACCCGGCTCATGCCGCGACCTCCTCGGCGGTCCCGGTCGTCAGCTCGTGGAACACCTGCTCCAGCGACTTGTCGTCCCGGCGCAGCTCGCGCAGCCGCCAGCCGTGCCGGCTCGCGATCTCGGCCGCGGCCTCGCCGACGTCCTGGTCCCCGGCCAGCCGCAGCCGGAACTGGCGGAAGCCGTCGCCCTCGTCGCGCCACTCGGCGCGCTCGACGCCGGGCAGGCGCTCGAACAGCTCGCGGGCCCGGACCGGATCCTCCACCGCGACCGTGACGACCTGGGTCCGCGAGCGGGTCAGCTCGTCCAACGCGCCGTCGGCGCGGACCCGTCCGTCGATCAGGATCACCGCGCGGCCGCAGCTCGCCTCGACCTCGGGCAGGATGTGCGTGGACAGGATCACCGTCTTGGTCCGGCCCATGCGGCGGATCAGCTCGCGCACCTCGACGATCTGGTTCGGATCGAGTCCCGTGGTCGGCTCGTCGAGGATCAGGATCGAGGGGTCGTGCAGGATCGCCGCGGCGAGACCGACGCGCTGACGGTAGCCCTTGGAGAGGTGCCCGATCGGCCGGGTCAGCACGTCGCCGATGCCGCACTCCTCGGTCACCGCGCCGAGCCGCGCGCGCAGCGTCGCCGCGTCCATCGCCCGCATCTGGCCCATGAACCCCAGGTATTCCTGGACCAGCATGTCGCTGTACGACGGGGCGTTCTCCGGCAGGTAGCCGATGCGGCGCTGCACCTCGAGCGGATGCTCGGTGACGTCGAACCCGGCGATCCGCGCGGAGCCGCCGTTGGGCAGCAGGTACCCGACCAGCAGCTTCATCGCCGTGGTCTTGCCGGCGCCGTTGGGCCCCAGCAGGCCGACCACCTCGCCGGAGCGGATCGAGAACGAAATCCCCTTCAGGGCTTCCGTTTCGCCGTAGCGCTTGGTCAGCTCCGCGACTTCGATCATCTCGCCTCCCGAGGGCCTCCGGGCCCGGACCGAGCGTGGTTATAGGACCCGCTCCGGAGGCTGTCAACCGTGTCGCGGCAGCAACGCGCGCCTCAGCTGCGCGGCCTCGGCGGCGCCGACTTCCGGAATCCCCTCGACGTCGAGCAGCGCCCCGTACACGTCGAGGCAGGGAACGCCACGCAGGGTCTCGACGTCGCCCGGCAGGGCCGGATCGCGGGGCACGGCGAGGCGGACGTTGGGCGCAGCCGGCCGCTCGGGGAGGCCGCCCGGCAGGTCGGACGGCGGCAGCTCCGAGACGTAGAGCACGATCGAGCTCAGCGTTGCGGTGGCGCCGCGACACCACAACGCCGCCAGGCCCGTCGCGGCGTGCCGGAGACCCAGGCGGCCGAGCGTCGCGGCCAGCTCGCCCAGCAGCACCGGCAGCTCGTGAGCCGGAGCGCAGCGCTCGATCACGGCGCCGGGTCGAAACGCGTAGTCCGCGCGCCACGCATCGAACAGCGCCACGGGATCCGCCAGGCGGAGCAGGCCCGCGCGGTTCCGCGAGAGCAGCCCCTGCTCCTCCAGGCATCGGACGATCCGGCTGACGTAGCCCGGGCCGAGGCCGCTGGCGGCGGCGAGCTCCTTCTGGCGCCAGCCGCGTTGCGGCTCGCGCAGCAGCACGCGGGCCACGCGCGAGGCGCGAGGGGCGAACGGCGAGGCGGGACGGCCCCGCGGGCGGCGCGGAGGGCGCGGGCGCTCGACCCGGACCCGGAGCCCCTGGGCCTCGATGCGTGCGTTGCCCTCGAGGTCGAGGTACGCCACGCCCCGCTCGGCGCAGATCGACGCGCCGACGGGACCCATGCGCGGCACGAGCAGCAGCGGGATGGTGGCGGGGCCCAGCCCGGCGGCCGCGGCCCGCAGTCGCGCGGCCGCGAACGACACCGGCGCGGCCCGGGCATCGGCGAGCTGCCGGACGGCCAGCGTGTACGCCCCGGCGCGGACCAGCCAGGACAGCGCCGCTCCCGCGGCGCCCCGCTTGGGCCGCACGTAGTGAGAGACCTCGAGACCCGCGGCCTGCTCCAGCAGCGCGCGAAACCGGGCACGATCGATCATGGTTCCCTAAAATAGCATGGTTTACGAACGCGTAATATACACAATTTTGAACTCATGCCGGGCTGGCGCTCCGCTCCGCACCCGGAATCCCCGCAACAAAACGACTCCGACCGCGCCCAAGGGATTCTTGACGCTCGGGGCGCTTTTCGTCTATGAACCGTGCGAGGGCCCGCCCCGAGCCCCGAGGAGGTCGCCATGCGTCACCTGACCGGCCGAATCCCATTGTTCGCGTTGCTGCTGGCGTTGCTGCTGGGGGGCCCGTCGGTCTTCGCCCAGGAAACCGGCCGAATCGAAGGCCGGGTCACCCAGGCGGCGGGCCAGGGGGTGGGCGGCGTGACCGTCGAGGTGGCGGGGACCCAGATCTGGACGCTGACCGACGACCAGGGACGGTTCACGCTGCGCGCGGTCCCGCCCGGCACGCAGACGCTGACGTTCACGCTGGGCAACCGCAAGGTCGAGCAGGCCGGGGTCGTCGTCGAGGCGGCCAAGGCCGCGCGCGCCGACCAGGCGGTGGACTGGGACATCAGCTTCGCCGAGACGGTGACGGTGTTCTCGGCCTCGCGACGCACCGAGCGGATCGTCGAGGCGCCCGCCGCCGTGACGTCGGTCAGCGAGGCCCAGATCGAGCGCGAGGCGTCGCACGGGCAGGTGCCCAAGCTGCTCGAGTTCACGCCCGGCGCCGAGGTGACCCAGAGCGGCGTCTACGACTACAACTTCAACACGCGCGGCTTCAACAGCTCGCTCAACCGGCGCGTGGCCACGCTGATCGACGGCCGCAACCCGTCGGTCCCGTTCCTCGGCGCGCAGGAGTGGGCGGCGGTCTCGTTCCCGCTCGACGACCTGGCCAGCGTCGAGTTCGTGCGCGGGCCGAGCGCGGCGCTGTACGGCGCCAACGCCTCGAGCGGCGTGCTGAACATGACCACCAAGGCGCCGCGCTTCAGCGAGGGCGGCCAGCTGCGGCTGGCCGGCGGCGAGCTGTCGACGATCAACGCCGACGTGCGCCACGCCGGGGGGTTCGGCAACGACTGGTACTGGAAGGTCACGGCCGGGCTGCGCGACGGCGGCGACTTCACCCGCTCGCGGTTCTTCATGCAGCCCAACCCGGTCGAGTACTCGGTGCCCTGCCCGTTTCCGACGCCGCCCGGCTCCAGCGACTGCCTGCCGCTGGAGGCAGCGCCGCTGGCGCTGGAGGACGACAACCAGATCGTGTTCGGCTCGGTGCGCTTCGACAAGTACTTCGCCGGCGACACGCTGCTGACCTTCGAGGGCGGGACCGCGGAGATCGAGGGACCGGCGTTCCAGACCGGCATCGGCCGCGTGCAGCTCGTGGAGGTCGAGCGACCCTGGGCCCGCATCAACCTCAACACGCGGCACTGGAACGTGCTGGCGTACTACACCAGCCGCGACGCGCCCAAGCAGCGCGCGCTGGCCTCGGGCGCCAACGTGGCCCTGGACACCAGCAACACGGTGCTCGAGATCCAGACCAACTGGTCGTTCGCCGAGGACCGGGTCCGCGTCGTGGCCGGGGCGGCCTACGGCGAGGAGGAGATCGACACCCGCGATCCGGCGACCGGGCTGCAGACCCTGGTGCTGAGGCCGATCGACAGCGACAAGCAGGCGGTGTTCGGCCAGCTCGATTTCAGGGTCAGCGACCTGGTCAAGCTGCTGTTCGCGGCGCGGGTCGACGACAGCTCGCTCCACGACACGCAGTTCTCCCCCAAGGGCTCGGTGGTGTTCACGCTGAACCCCAACCACACCCTGCGGCTGACCTACAACGAGGCGTTCCAGCTCGCCAACTACTCCGAGTTCTTCCTGCGCGCGCCGGCTGCGGCGCCGGTCAACCTGCAGCAGGTCGAGGTCGGCATCTGCAACTCCTCCGGCGTGGCCTGCGGCCTCGGCGTGACCCCCGTGTTCGCGTTCGGCAACCCCCAGCTCGACCTCGAGGAGACCACGACGATCGAGCTCGGCTACACCGGGATCATCGGCGGGAAGACGTTCCTGACCGTCGATTACTACCAGAGCGAGAACAAGAACTTCATCACCGACCTGCTGCCCGCCGGCCAGACGGCGCTGGGGCGGATCAACCCCACCCTGACCCCGTGGATCGGACCGCCCGACGCCGAGAACACCGCGGTCAACCCGTTGCTGGGCTTCCCGCCGGGGACGACCGTGGCCCAGGCGGTGCGGTTCAGCGTGCCGGACCTCTCGACCGACATGCTGCTCGGCAACACGATCGCGGTCACCTACACCAACTTCGGCGACGTCGACACCCAGGGCGTGGACATCGGCGTCAACCAGTACGTCGACGACAACTGGAGCTGGTTCGTGAACGCCTCGTGGTTCGACTTCGATGTGGTGCAGCAACTTGCGGGATTCGCCGGCCTGCTGCTGCCCAACACGCCCGAGTACAAGGCCGGCGCCGGCGTGGCGTGGAAGAACGCCAAGACCGACGTGGCGCTCAGCGGACGCTGGGTCGACGAGTTCCGCTGGTCGGTCGGTCCGTTCAACGGGATCGTCGAGTCGTACGTCACCGCCGATCTCGTCGTCAACCACCGGCTCAACGAGAGCTGGGGCGTCGGCGCCAACGTGGCCAACGTGCTGGACGAGGAGCACTGGGAGGCCTTCGGCGGCGACCTGCTGGGACGCCGGGCGCTGGGCTACCTGGTGTTCTCCTGGAGATAACGGCGAGCGGCCCACAGGGGGGCCGCCACCCCGCGGCCGGGGCGGCGGCGCGATGACCGACGGGACGCGGTGGGTCGCGGCGGCGGCGGTCCACGTGCTGACCGCGAGCGGAGCGGTGCTCGGCCTGCTGGCGCTCGACGCGATCGCCGCCGGGCGGTTCAAGCAGGCGCTTGGCTGGATGGCGCTGGCCGTGCTGATCGACGGCGTCGACGGGCCGCTGGCCCGCGCCGTGCGCATCCGCGCCACCCTGCCCGGCATCGACGGGACGCTGCTCGACAACATCGTCGACTACCTCAACTACGTGATCGTCCCGGCGTGGTTGCTGCTCCGGGCGGAGCTGCTGCCGGAGCCGTTCGGGCTGCCCGCGGCGGCGGCGGTGTGTCTGGCCTCGGCGTTCCAGTTCACCCGGAGCGACGCCAAGACGGCGGACCATTTCTTCCTCGGGTTCCCGTGCTACTGGAACGTGCTCGTGCTGTACCTGCTGGTGCTGCCGGCGCGCCCGTGGGTCGCGCTGGCGCTCGTGACGCTGCTGTGCGCGCTGGTGTTCGTCCCGCTGCGCTACGTCTACCCGACGCGCACGCGGGAGTACCGGCCGCTGACGCTCGCCCTGACCACGCTGTGGGGTCTGGCGCTGGCCGTGTTGCTGCTGCAGTACCCCGATCCCGCTCCGTGGCTGGTCCGGGCCTCGCTGCTGTACGTCGCCTACTACACGGCGCTGAGCCTGGTGCTGGACGCGCGGGCGCGGCGCGGGCGACGCGGGGCGGCGTGATGAGACGCATCGGGGGCGGCGGGCTGCTGCTGCTGCTCGTGCCGCTGGCCGCGGCAGCCGGGGCCGGGTTCGACGACGACTTCACCGGGCTGACGCTTCGCGCCGACTACTACCATTCCGGGACCGCGGGCGAGGAGCGCTTCGCGCTGCGCCGGGTCCGCATCGAGGGACCCTGGCCGGGCAGCCGGACCCGGCCGGTCGACCCGACGAACCTCGGCAAGTACCGCGTCGAGCTGGCCGACGCCGCGACGGGACGGCTGCTCTACAGCCGCGGCTTCGCCAGCATCTTCGGCGAGTGGGAGACCACCGGCGAGGCCCGCGCCGGCGGCTGGAACACGATCCAGGAGGCGCTGCGCGTCCCCGAGCCTCGACGGCCCGCGCGGTTGCGGCTGCTCAAGCGCGATTCCGGCGCTTCGTTCGCCGAGGTCTGGAGCGTCGAGATCGACCCCGGCTCGCGGTTCGTGGACCGCCCGCCCCCGCCTCCGCACGTCGTGCGCACGCTGTTCGAGCACGGCGACCCCGCGGTCAAGGTCGACCTGTTGTTCCTGGGCGACGGCTACGCCGCGGACGAGCTGGACCGCTTGCGCGACGACGTCGGGCGGCTGGCCGGTGCGCTGTTCTCCGTCGAGCCCTTCGCCTCGCGCCGCGAGGATTTCAACGTGCGCTGGATCGAGTCTCCGGCCGCGCTGTCCGGAGTCACGAAGCCGCGGGCCGGCGTGTTTCGCGACTCGCCGCTGGGAGCGCGCTACAACACCTTCGATTCGGAGCGCTACGTGCTGACGCTCGAGGGCCACACCTGGCGCGACGTGGCGGCGGCCGCACCGTACGATGCGGTCCTGATCCTGGTCAACGAGCGCAAGTACGGCGGTGGCGGGATCTTCAACCTGTACTCCACGGCGGCGGCCCGCTCCGCCTTCGCCCCGTACCTCGTGGTGCACGAGTTCGGCCACGCGTTCGCGGGGCTGGCCGACGAGTACTACACGTCGCCCGTGGCCTACGAGGAGCCGGCCGGAGCCCGCGTCGAGAGCTGGGAGCCCAACGTCACCGCGCTGGGGGACCCGGCGCGGCTGAAGTGGCGGCGCCGGGTCGAGCCGGGCACGCCCGTGCCGACGCCGTGGAGCAAGCAGGAGTTCGAGCGGCGCTCGCGGGCCTTCCAGGCGCGCCGCGCGCGGCTGCGCGCCGAGGGCGCCCCGGAGGAGCGGCTCGAGGAGCTGTTCGTCGAGGAACGCGAGCGGCTGACCGCGCTGCTGGCGGCGGACAAGCACGCCGGCCGGGTCGGCGCCTTCGAGGGCGCGATGTACGAGGCCCGCGGGCTGTACCGGCCGGCCGTCGACTGCGTGATGTTCACCCGCGACGAGGTCGGGTTCTGTCCCGTCTGCCGGGAGGCCGTCGAGCGCGCCATCGACCTCTACACGAAGTGACCGCCGCGACCTACTCCCCGGACTCCGCCTCCTCCGGCAACAGCACCCCGAGCACGTGGCGCCGGTCGTCGAGGTAGCGGCGGGCCGCCTCCCGCAGCCGCTCCGCGGTCACGCTCTCGACCAGCTCGTCGTGGGCCAGGATCAGCCGCGGGTCCGTCCCGTAGCGATAATGCTGGGCCAGCATCCCGCGCCAGAATCCGTTGCGCTCGAGGTTGGTCTCGCGGCTCCGGCGCTGCGCCTGCTTGACCTTGTCGAGGACCTCCTGATCGAAGCCCTCCCGCTTGGCGCGTCCGACCTCCTCCCACACCGCCGCGATCAGCGACTCGACGTTCTCGGGCGCGCAGCCGAAAGACACCGACAGCGAGTACTCCTCGCGCGGACGGCGCGCGATGGAACCGCCGACGCCGACACCGTAGGTGCCGCCCATGTCCTCGCGCAGCAGCTCGCGGAGCCGGATCCGCAGCGCCGCGGCCAGGGAGTCCAGGTCGTGGTCGGCCTGGCGGGTCCAGGCCGCCCCGCCGTGGAACCACAGTCGTACCTGGCTCTTGGGCTCGAGCCCCTTCCGTACCGTCACCTCGACGATGCCCGGCGCCCGCTCGGCGCCGACGTCGCGCCAGCCGGCGGACGGCGAGGCCGCGGGCAGGCCGCCGATCCACGTCGTCACCAGCGGCTCCAGGCTCGCCTCGTCGAAGTTGCCCACGATCACGAAGGTGTAGTCGCGCACGCTGGCGAAACGCTCGCGGTAGAACGCGAGCGCCGCGTCGAGATCGACCTCGTCGAGCTGCTCGACGGTTCCGGGCTGGCGCCGCGGGTGGTCGCCGTAGACCGCCTGGGTCAGCCGGTCCGAGAACGCCGTCTCGGGACGCGCCAGCCGGTTCTCGATCCAGCCCTTGCTGCGCGCGATCCAGGCCGAGAACGCCTCCGCGTCGCGTCGGGGTGCGGTGATCGACAGCCAGACCAGCTGGAACATCGTCTCGACGTCCTGGGGCGACGCTCCCCCGCTGACCCCCTGCTCCAGCTCGCCGATGAAGCTGCCCGCGCCGGCGACCTTGCCCGCCAGCGCCTTCTCCAGCTCGATCCGGTTGAACCGGCCCAGGCCGCCCGCGCGCGCCACCGCGCTGGCGCGCGAGGCGCTCTCGTACAGCTCGTCGGACGCCAGCGAGTGGCCACCGGGGCCGAACCCGGTCAGCACGATCTCGTCGTTCTTGAACGTGGTCGGCTTGAGCACCACGCGCACGCCGTTGGACAGCTCCCAGACCGTGACGCCGATCTCGGGAATGCTGGAGCGCGCGACGATCGTCCCCGGTTGCGGCGGCTCGGCGACGAGCGGCTCGTCCCGCGTCAGGTCGCGGTACGGTTCGACCGGTTTGCGCTCGGCGGCCTGGAACACCGCCAGCAGCTCCGACTCGTCGGGCAGCGTGACGTCCCGTTGCTCCGGAGCGCTGACCAGGATCACGCGGTTGCGCTCGCTGATCCATTCCCGGGCCAGCCCGTTGACCTCGGCCAGCGTGATCCCGGGCAAAAAGCGCCCGGCCAGCTCGCGCTCCGCGGCGATGCCCGGCATCGGCTCGTCGGTCAGGAAGTGCCGCAGGATCTCGCTCGCCAGCCGGCCCGACTCCTGCTTGTCGCGCTCGGCGTAGGCCCGGTCGAAGAACCGCAGCAGCTCCTGGGTCGTGCGCTCGAGCTCGCCCGCGGTGAAGCCGTGGCGGTCGACCCGCTGCGCCTCGGTCAACAACGCCTCGAGCCCGCGCGCCAGCCCGCCCGCCTCGACCCCGGCGCCCTGGGAGTAGACGTCGCGCGTGCGGACCAGGCTGCCCGCGGACGAGAACGCGTAGAGGAACGGCGGGGCGGCCTGTTGCCGCAACTCGTCCAGCCGCGCGTTCAGCATCGACCGGTACACCTGCTCGACCAGCCCGCGGCGATAGTCGGCCGCGGTGCCCTGCGGCCGCTTGGCGAGCTTGTAGTAGACGCTGACGGTGGTCCGCGTCTGTTCGGGGTCGGTGGCGATCTTGACCAGCGTCTCGTCGTGGTCGGGTACGGCGTACTCCACGCGCTCGCGCGGGCTCTCCGGCCCGCGGAGCCCCGCGAACCGCCCGCGGATCCGTCGCTCGATCTCGGCCGGATCGAAATCGCCGACGGCGATCAACGCCATCAGGTCCGGCCGATACCAATCGCGATAGAACCGCCGCAGCGCGTCGTGGGGGGCGTGACGGATGATCTCCGGGTCGCCGATCGTCAGCCGCTCGGCGTATCGCGACCCGCGGAACAGCACCGGGAACTGCTGGTCGCGGATCCGCGCGCCGGCACCCCGTCCGCTGCGCCACTCCTCCAGCACGACCCCACGCTCCTTGTCGATCTCCTCGTCCTCGAACGTCACGCCGTGGGCCCAGTCCTCGAGCACCACGAACGCCCGCTCCATGGTCTCCGGGGCGTCGGTCGGGACCATCAGCATGTAGACCGTCTCGTCGAAACTGGTGTAGGCGTTGATGTCGGGCCCGAAGCGCATCCCGGTCAGCTCCAAGAAGTCGATCAGCTCCTGCTTGGCGAAGTTCCGGGTGCCGTTGAAGGCCATGTGCTCGACGAAGTGCGCGAGTCCGCGCTGGTCGTCGTCCTCCTGGAGCGATCCGGCGTTGAGCGCCAGCCACAGCTCGGCGCGGTTCTCGGGCTTGCGGTTGGCCCGGACGTAGTAGGTCAGGCCGTTGGGGAGCCTGCCGTGCCGGACCGCCGGGTCGAGCGGCAGCACCGCGGCGGCGTCGAGCGGTGCCCCCGGCGCCGGCCCGGGTTCCGGCGACGTCGTCACGGGTCCGCCCCGGTTGACGGCGCAGCCGAGCTGCCAGCCGGCCAGGACCAGGCTCACGATCAGGATCGTTCGCTGGACGGTCATCCCCTACCCCTTCGTCGTCTGCGGGCCCGCGGTCACGGACGCATCGAGAACCTCCGCGATGCGCCGGTTGATCCAGCTTCGCATGAAAACCGTCTCCAGGAAACCGCAATGTCCCCCGCGCTGCTGGATCTCGAGGCGCGTCTCGGGCGCCAGCTCCAGCCGGTGGAAGTCCGTGACGGGGATGATCGGATCATCCTCCGCCGTGACGATGGTGGCCGGGACCGCGAGCGTGGACAGGCGCGATCCCGCGATCGAGTATCCGTCGAGATAGGTTTCGAGATCGGGGAAGCCGGCGTAGCGCCGGACCAGGTGGTCGGTCTGCCGGCGCAGGTCGCCCAGCCGCATCCAATCGCTGAAGTCGTAGCGCTGGGGAAACAGGCGTTGCTTGCGCCGCAGCGAATGACGCCACTTGAGCACGAAGTAACGCTGGTAGATCGCCGCGCCGTCCTCCATCGCGGTCAACGTGCGCTGGGGGCTGACGACGGGACACACCGCGACGATCCGCCGCACCGGCAGACCGGCGGCCGGAGCGTGCAGCCCCACGCGCAGCGCGAAGTTCCCGCCGAGCGAGAATCCGACCAGGAACAGCGGGCGCGTCGGGACCGCGCGCGCGATCGCCCCGACGGCCCCGACGACCTCGTCCAGCCGGCAGGAGTGGAACAGCTCCTCGTTGAGGTGGTGCGAATCGCCGTGGTCACGAAGGTTCAGACGGAACACCTGGTAGCCGGAGCGCCGCAGCTGGAGCGCCGCCGCGAGCAGGTAGGTCGAGCGGTGCGAGCCCTCCCAACCGTGGAGCAGGACCGCCAGCCCCCGCGGCGGCCCCGCTCCGGCGGCCGGCGCCAGGAACCCCTGGAGCCGCACTCCGGCACCGCAATCCAGCACGTGCTCCCGGGACGCCGCGTCCAGCGACCCGTGCCGCAGCCGCAGCGCGAGGCGGCGGAGCCGCGAGCTCGCGAGCAGCGACTGGACGTGGGCGTTGCGGAGCAGCGGCCCCGGAGCGATCGGGCGCATGCGCCCAGTCTAGCGCCTACTCGCCGCGCAACCTCCCCATCCAGTGCTCCATCTGCCGTCCCGCCGCCTCGCGTCCGCCGAGGCCGAACGACAACGCGACCGCCAGCGCGACCGAGCCGAGTGTCAGCCCGAACGCCAGGTTGACGATGAAGTCGTTGATCCCCATCGCACCCAGCCCCATCGCGAACACGAACCCGATGATCGCGAAGCGGGCCAGCCCGGCGAAAAACGGAGCGTTCGGCGTACTGATCGCCCGGATCGCCCCGGCCGCCAGGTTCGCGACCCACAGCCCCAGCACGATGATCACGCTGCCCAGCACCACCTTGGCGCCGACCTCGATGAACTGCGCGACCAGCTCCGAGACCTGCAGGAAGCCGAGCCGGTTGGCCGCCTCGACCACCGCGAACAGCACCGCGAAGAACACGATCAACCGGCCGACCAGCCGCGACGGGGTGGTGCCCTCGCCCAGCTTCACCTGCAGGCCGAGCTTGCGCGGCAGGTCGTCGAAACCCACGCCGCCGAGCAGGTTCGTGACCAGCCCGGCCACGAAGCTCGCCACCAGGTACGCCACCACCAGGATCAGGCCGGCGGCGAAGACGTTCGGGATCGCGGCCATGAACGTGCGCAGCATCTCCGTCGCCGGACCCGAGATGGCCTGGATGCCCAGCGTGTCGAAGGCCTGGATCAGCGCGGTCACGAACACGAACACGTAGACCACCAGCCCGATCAGCTTCGACAGGCTCATCGTTCCCTTGAGGTTGGCCCGCTCGCCGAGTGAATCGACGCCGGTCACCGACAACAGGTTGGTCACCAGGTCCCGTAACAGGCGCGCCACGAACCAGCCGACGAACCCGATCGCCAGCGCGGCGAAGATGTTGGGCACCAGCCCCAGCATCTCGTCGACCATCTGCTGGACCGGCTCGAGCAGGCCCTGCATCCGCAGGTAGCCCAGCACCGCGGGCAGGAACAGCAGGAACACCAGCCAGTACAGCACGTTGGCCAGGCTCGCGCTGATCGGCCGCATCCCGGCGGCGTCGCTCAGCCGGCTGTCCAGCTCCGTCGAGGCCAGCACCTTGGTCGCCAGGCGCCGCAGCACCGTGGCCAGGATGAACGCGATCAACAGCAACACGCCGGCGCCGATCAGGTTGGGCGCGAAGCCGAGCACCTTGTCGACCAGCGACTGCAGCGGCCCCGAAACCATCGGCAGATCGAGCGCGTTGAAGAACGCGATCAGCGCGAGCACGAGCACGATGTAGTAGGCGCCGATCGCGATACCCTTCTCGACGTTCAGGTCGCTCTCCGTCCCCGACTTGATCCGGCGGTTCAGCTCGAGGTACCCGAGCGACTTGCGCACCATGGCGCGAATGATCAGCGCCAGGACCCACCCGACGATCAGGATCGCGATCGCGCCCAGGATGCCCGGCAGGTGCTCGCCCAGCGAGTACCACAGGTTCTGAAGTACCGATGACATGTCCATGAGTCCTCCTCCTCCGTCGAAGCGGCCGGCCGAGCATACCACCGCGCAGTGGGCGACCGGGGCGAAGTCCGGGCTGCCGCGGCCCGACGACAAAACACCCCGCCGGGAAACCCGGCGGGGTGTGTTCAATTCACGGCCTGCAACGAAGAGCAGCGGATCAGCTGATCACGCCGAGCTTCTTCAGCGTGCCCATGGTGAGCCCGCCGGTCGCCAGCCCGTTCTTCTGCTGGTAGGAGCGCAGCGCGTTACGCGTCTGCGAACCGTAGATGCCGTCGATCGGACCCGGGTTGAAGCCCGCGCGATCGAGCGCGCGCTGCAGCTTCGTGATCACGTCCGGCGACATGTTGGTCTCGCACAGGATCTCGCGCCAGGCCATGCCGCCCTCGGTCACGAGCTCGGTCTTGGTCACGGTGTCGTACTGCGCGGGAACCGTCGTGCGACGCTCCTGCGGCGGCTGGACCATCTTCTTGACCTTGATCGTCTTGTACTCGGCCGGGATCTCGGTCTTCTCGGTCCGCGGCGGGGACGTCATCACGCGCTTGCGCACGGTCTTGTACTTGGCCGGAACCTCGACCAGGCACATGATCTCGCCGGTCGCGTTGTCGACCTTCTCGATCGGGCCGCGGCCCTTCTTCCACACGGTGTGCGCCTCTTCGACGAGCACCTGCTCCTCGACCCACTCGTACTTGGCCGGGATCTCGACCATCTTCGACGAGGCCTCCTGCACGAGCACCCGCTCCTCGACCCACTCGTACTTGGCGGGGATGACCTCGAGGTTCTCGGCAGCCTCGCGCTTGAGCACCTGAACGGTCTCGGTGCGGTAGGTCGGCGGGACGAACGCGCGGGCGTAGCAGGTGCCGGGACGCGCGTTCGGGGGCAGCATCTCGCCGCCGGTCAGCGCGGTGGCCCGCTTGGCGCCCGCCGTGGTGTCACTGGCGGCCTTGGCGGCCAGCGCGGCCTCCTCGGCGGCCCGGGCCTTGGCCTCCGCGTCGCGGGCGGCCCGCTGCGCGGCCTCGGCGGCCTCCGCCTTGGCGCGCGCCTCGGCGGACTGACGCTCGAGATCGGTCTCCAGCCGCTTCATCGACGACTGAAGCTCGCTGATCTGCTGCTCCTTCTGTCGCAGCTGCTGCTCGATGTCGGCCTGGTCCTTGGTGGCCATCATGGAGCTGCAGCCGGTGGCCGCCACCAGGGCGGCCGTCACCAGGGTGACGACGGCGATTCTTGCTTTCATCGGACTTTCCCTCCTCTGCGGCCGGCTCCACGGAACGCGGGCTGCTCCCGGCCTGAGCGGTGTGAGAGCCCCGCGTGCGCGGTCCTACCGTGTGAAAACGATCTGTTTACGGTTCCTCCGGCTTTCCGGTTCGGCGCTCAGTCGAGCGGCTTTTCGAGTCCGGGACGGGCGGTCAGGCCCCGGCCCAGGAAACTCTCAGACCCCGGTGTGCCGGAAAAGTCACATCGCGCGAAGCGGCGGGACGCTATTGGCGAGAAATCTCTTCGAGGAAGGTCCCATTGGAGATGCTGATCGTCTTGTCCTCGCTTTCGATCAGCGTATGCGTCGATGTCACCGCGGTCACGGTACCACGTTCGCCCTTGATTTCAACCTGCTCGCCGATCTTGAGGAACTTCCGCGCATAGAACCCGGCCAGGATGTTGCGGGTCACCTCACGCGACCCGAGACCGAACGACAAGCCGAAGGCCAGCGCGAAACCGGCCAGGCAGAACGCCGTGAACAGCCGGACCATCTCGGTGTCGATCTTGAGCTGCGTCACCGCCATGATCCCGACGATGAACAGGATCAGCGCGCCGACGACCCGTCCCAGCGCGGGCGCGAAGTCGAGGCCCGCGTCCTCTCCGGCCTGGGTTACCGCCTGGCCCGCGAACTGGCTGGCCGCGGTACCGATCACGATCAGCAGCAGCGCCGCGATCAGGTTCGGCAGGTAGGCGAAGAAGGAGCCGAGCGCGTCGGAGATCGCCACGAGCCCGAGCGCGTCGGCCGCGGTCTTGGCGAACAGGAACAACAGCAGGAAGTAGACCAGCCGCGGCAGGAAGAAGTTCAGCTCCTGGCGCAAGCCGATGCGCTGGAGCATCACGTCCAGCCCGGCGCGCTGGGCCAGGTTGTCGAACTTGACCCGGGTCAGGATCGCCCGCAGGATCTTCTCGACCAGCTTGGCCACGACGACGGCGACGACGATCAGCACCAGTCCGGTGAGCACCTTGGGTACGGCCTGGATCACCGAGTCCGCCAAACCCCGAAACGAATCCAACAGCTTCTGCGTCACCTGCCTACCTCCTCCTGGCGGCCTGTCCCGAACCGAACAGGTGGAACACCAAATCCAGGAACTCCAGCAGCAACATCTTGGGCAGCTGCCAGGACAGCACCGCGATCTGGCCGGTCAGCGTGCGCCGCTGCAGCTTGAGCCGCAGCCGCTCGATGAAACCGGGCGAAGGCTGCTGCCCCAGGTCGTGCAGCACCTCGACCGGCCGGCCCGTCTCCGGGTCCTCGTCGGCCGGCGCGCCGGGGCCCTGCGGCTCGTCGCTCATGCCTGGCTCTCCGCCGCCGCGGCCCCGGACGAGGCCCGCTCGAGCTCGCCGTAGCGGCGCTGGAACTCCTCCCGGGCCCGCTTGATCCGCATCTTGACCGCCGACAGCCCGATGCCCAGGGCCTCGGCGATCTCCTGGTACGACAGCCGGTCCATGTCGCGCAGCACCAGCGGCACGCGGAGCGTGTCGGAGAGGCCGTCGAGCACCGCGTTGATCCGCTCGCGGTCGTCGCGCGCCGAGGCGGACCGCTCGGCCTGCGGCTGGACCTGCAGCTCGTCGGCCTGCTGCTGAGCGGGTGCCTCCACGTCCACGAACACCTTGCCCTCACGCTTCTTCAAATAGTTCAAGCAGTGATTGACCTTGATCCGCTGCAGCCACGTGCGGAACGCCGCCCGTCCCTCGAACCGCCGCAGACCGAAGAAGGCCTTGAGGAAGACCTCCTGCGCCAGGTCCTCGGCGTCGGCCTCGGACTTCGACAGATAACGGCAGTTGGCGACCACGTGGGTCTGGTGCCGGTCCACGATCTGCTCGAAGGCGCGGAAGTCACCCTCCGGCGACTCGCGCGCCTGCTCGACCAGCTCGAGATCCGGATCCCGGGGTTGCTCATCCACCACGCCTCTCCTTCGCGATGGACCATTGTTCCACGAAGAAGTCACCGCGGGCACGCCGTCCGAACGTCAATGTGACTTTTCGGGCCTCGAGCCGGTCCAGGGGCTTGAGATCGGGCGCGATCCGTTGTACTCCTGCGCGCTTTCGCGGACTGCCCGACCCCGGACGACTCCACCGCCGGGGGCGGCGCCCTCCCCCGCGAGACGCGGGGGCGGGTGGTGCCCGATCCGTTACACCGGGGCGCCCCGGGGGGGGCGCTGCGGAAGATGGGGCGGGCCGCTCGCGGCCCGCGGGTATCAAGGCGTTCGACAACGATTGGGGGAGAGGCAAACGATGGCGTATCGAATCGACAAGATCGAGGGAATCGGGGCCGCCTACATGGACAAGCTGGGCCTGGCCAAGATCAAGACCACCGACGACCTGCTGCGCATGTGCTGCGATGCCGGCGGCCGCAAGCGGGTGGCCGAGCGCACGGGGCTGAGCGCCGCGCAGCTGTTGGAGTGGTCCAACATGGCCGACCTGATGCGCATCTCCGGCGTCGGGCCGCAGTTCGCCGAGCTGCTCGAGGCGGCGGGCGTCGACACCGTCAAGGAGCTCAGAAACCGCAACGCAGCCAGCCTGGCCACGAAGATGGAGCAGGTCAACGCCGAGCAGAAGCTGGCCCGCACCACGCCGGCCGCCTCGGCGGTCGCCGGCTGGATCGAGCAGGCCCGCATCCTCGACCCGGTCATTTCCCACTAACCCGTAACGAAACCGACTTCGACGTTCATGAGCCGATTCACGGAATCGAGAGGAGAAACTGCGCGATGAGAACTTCCCTGCAACGAAAGTTGGGCACGGCGGCGGCCGTGCTGCTGTTGGCCGTCTGCCCCGTCGCCGGCGACGACGGCTGGACCGACGTCGCCGAGTTCAGCTACGTGATGACCGACGGTAACGCCGAGACCACGTCGCTGGGCTTCAGCAACACGCTGGCGCGCGCGTGGGATCGCTCCGGGATCACGATCCGGGCCGGCGGCATCCGCGCCGAGTCGACCACGGTGTTGCGCTCGGCCGTGGACGACGGCGTCGGGAACATCACCGTTTCCGAGTCGTCGAGCACCGCCCTGACCGCGGAGAACTACTACCTCAACGGCCGGTACGATCGGAAGATCACCGACCGCTTCTTCTGGTTCGGCGGCACGGGCTGGGACCGCAACCGCTTTGCCGGTGTCCAGAACCGCTACGTGGTCGAAGGCGGGGTCGGGAACATCTGGTACGACACGGATTCGATGAAGTTCCGTACCGACTACGCCGCCACGTTCACCGACCAGGAGGACGTGATCGGCACCAGCGATTCGTTCGCGGGCGCCCGGCTGTCCTGGGCCTACCTCAACAAGCTCGCCGAGAACGCCACGTACGAAAACGTGCTGGTGCTGGACGGGAACCTCGACGAGACCTCGGACTACCGGGGCGACATGTTGAACTCGCTCGCCGTCTCGATGAGCGAGAAGCTGGCGCTCAAGCTCGGTCTGCGCCTGCTCTACGACAACATGCCGGCGCTGACCCGGCTCGGGGTGGTCGACCTGGGCGGCGTTCCCACCGGGGACACGGTGCTGGTGGAGCTGGACGATCTCGACACGATCTTCACCGTGTCGCTGGTCGTCAACTGGAAGTAGCCGCTCCGTCCGGGGATTGACGACGTGGACGGGCCCCGGCCGGGGCCCGTTCGCGTTGGTGGCGACGGCGGCCGCGGCTCAGTGCACGAGCCGCGTGCGGCGCCGGTAGCGTAGACGCTTGGCCTCGTAGAACCGCCGGTCGCGCATCTCGGTCAACGCCGCCACGCGCTGCTCGAGCTCGCGGATCCGCTCGTCGCAGCCGGCGTGCAGCTCCTCCGCGGCATCGCGCTCGGCGCGCAGCCGCGCCGTGGCCGCGTCCGTCCCGCGAAGCTCGCGCCGCAACTGTTCCAGGCGCTGCCGCGACTCGGCCCCTTCGCGCTCGACGCGCGTCAGCGCCCGCTCGCGGTCCTCGCAGGCGCCGGACAGCTGCTCCTGGAGCAGCGCCGCCGCGGCCTCGAGCTCCTCGATCCGGGCGTCGCAGCCACGGTGGGCCTTGCGCGCGGATCGCACGCCGCGCTCGAGCCGCTGGATCCGGGACTCGCAGCGCAGGTGCTCGTCGCGCAACCGCTCGAAGCGGGACTGGGCCTCCCCGGCGAGCGCGCGGTGCCGGTCGCGTCCGCGCTCGGCGACGCCCACGCGCTCGGCCCAATCGGCCTCGACCGCGCGCCGCGTGGCGCGTGCGCGGACCGTCGTCACGACCCAGCCGAAGACCACTCCGGCCAGGCCGGCCGCGCCGGCGATCGCGATCCAGTACAGCACGGAGACCTCGCTCCGGACCTCGTCCCGATTCCCTCGTCTCGACCCTTGTCGTCGAATATACACCAGAAACGTCGCGACCGATGGTCTATCTTGCACCGCGCATGCCGGTCACACCGACCATCCGCTCGCTGCGCATCCTGCCCTTCTGGGCCCCGCTGGCGGCGACGTGGCTGATGATGGCGATCGAGGGACCGTTCCTCGCCGCGGTGATCGCGCGACTGGCGGACCCCAAGCACAACCTCGCCGCGTTCGGCGTGGCGTTCGCCGTGGCGATTCTCGTCGAGGCCCCGGTGATCCAGGTGCTCAGCGCGGCCACGGCGCTGGTCGAGGGCCCGCGCTCGTTCCTCAAGCTCAGGAACTTCGTCTACGCGCTGAACGGCCTGATCACGGCCGCGATGCTGGCGCTGCTGGCCACGCCGGCCTGGGCCGTCGTCTCGCGGTCGTGGATCGGCCTGCCCGAGCAGGTGGCGGGCCTGACCGCGGGGGCGCTGTGGATCCTGCTGCCGTGGCCGGCCGTGATCGGATACCGGCGCTTCTACCAGGGCCTGATGATCCGCGACGGCCTGACGCGACGCGTCGCCTACGGCACGCTGATCCGGCTGGTCACGATGGCCGCGACCGGATTCACACTGTTCCGGATCGCGGCCTGGCCCGGGGCGTGGGTCGGTGCCGCCGCGTTGTCGGCCGGCGTCACCGCCGAGGCGCTGGCGAGCCGCGTGATGGCGCTCGGCACCGTGCGGCGGCTGCGGGAGGCCGATCCGCGCGCGGGCGAGCCGATCGGTTACCGGCGGATCGCCGGCTTCTACTGGCCGCTGGCCGTCACCTCGATGATCTCGCTCGCCGTGCATCCGACGATCACGTTCTTCATGGGTCATGCGCGCTTCGCGCTGGAGTCGCTGGCCGTGCTGCCCGTCGTCAACTCGCTGTCGTTCATCTTCCGCAGCTTCGGCCTGTCCTACCAGGAGGTGGCGATCGCGGTGCTGGCGCGGGAACGCAACAGCTACCCCGCCGTGCGTCGGTTCGCCTACGTTCTCGCGGTGGCGTCCTCGCTGGGCCAGGCGCTGGTGGCGTTCACGCCGTTGGCGCTGCTGTGGTTCCGCGACGTGTCGGGGCTGACCGCGGAGCTGACACGGTTCGCGATCCCGCCCACGCAGCTGCTGGTCGTGATGCCGGCGCTGAGCGTGCTGCTGTCGTTCCAGCGCGCGCTGCTGGTTCACGGCCGCCGTACCGCGCCGATCACGTGGGGCGCCGTGGCCGAGGTCGCCGGGATCGTGGGGGTGCTGGCGTGGACCGTGCAGGGACTCGGGATGGTCGGCGTGACCGCCGCCGCGGTGGCGTTTCTGGCCGGCCGGGTCGTGGACAACCTGCTGCTGGTTGCTCCGTGCGCCCGGGTGGTCGCCGCCGGTGGCGCGGCGCCCTCGAGCGCTTGACCGGCCGCGGCGCGGGGATGCTAGAGTCGCGGCTCGACGCGAGCACACCGGACCCGAGGAGCCGAACGATGCGCCGTTGCCGCCTGACGATCCCCGTGCTCCTGCTCGGCCTGGGGGCAACCGCTTGCGGCACGCCGGACCCGCTGCGGCTGGCGGAGGACCTTCGCGAGACCGACTCGCCCGCGCTGCGGGAAGCGCTGCAGCACGGCAGCGTCGAGACGCGGGCCCGCGCCGCGCTGGCGATGGGGCGCATCCAGTCGCCGTCGTACGCCGAGCCGCTGGCCGCGGCGGCGGCCAGTGACCGGCGGCCGCTGCGGTTGGCGGCGCTGTTCGCGCTCGGCCAGCTCGGGCTGGCCCGTGGCGCGGAGCCGCCCGGCGCCGCCGTGGACGCCTGCCGGGCCGCCCTCGCCGACGCCGACCCCGGCGTCGCGGCGCGGGCCGTCGAGGCGCTGGGCAAGCTGGCCCCGCCGGACGCCGCGTCGACGATCGTTCCGTTGCTGCGGCACGACTCGCCCGAGGTGCGCGCCGAGGCGGCGCTGGCGCTGTTCCGGCTGCGCTTCGTTCCGGTCTGGCGCGGCCAGGCCGAAGAACCGCCCCCGCTGCCCGACGAGGCCGTAACGGCCCTGATCGCCAACCTCGCCGACCCCGACGAGCGGGCGCGCTGGGCCTCCGTGTACGCGTTCTCCCGGTTCGGTCAGCCGCGCGCCGTCGAGGCGCTGGCGCAGCGACTCGAGGACTCCAACGAGTGGGCGCGCCTGTTCGCGGCGCGCGCGCTCGGCCGCTCCGGCGACGCGGCTGGCGCGGGGCCGCTGCTGGCCGGCCTGGACGATCCGAGCCCGCGGGTCCGGAGCGAGACGGTCGTCGCGCTTTCCGCGCTCGGCGCCGTGCGTCGGCTCCCGGCGGAGCTGGCGCGGGACGACTCGTTCCACGTTCGCGCCGCCGTGGCCGCCGCACTGGGCGCGGACGACGATCCGCGCTCGCTCGACGCGTTGCGGGCGCTCGAGCGCGACGCCTCGCCGACCGTGCGCGCGGCCGCCGTCGAGGGCCTCGCGCGACGCCTCGGGCCGGCGTACCGGGAGACGCTCGACGCCCTGG
>JBFKMV010000003.1:0-63518 GCA_041629655.1 Candidatus Polarisedimenticolaceae bacterium | reverse complement strand
GCGGTGGTCGAGGCGATCGTGGCGGAAGCTCGCCGCCGGACCGCGGAGCGGGTCGAGCTGCCCGCCGGTGAGCGCTTCGAGACCGAATACGTCCGCAACAAGCCCTGGAGCGCCTACAACTGGTACCAGGGCGACCTGCACAGCCTGATTCAGGTCAACCTCGACCTGCCCGTGGAGCTGGGGCGGATCCTGGCCACGATGCCCCACGAGAGCTACCCCGGGCACCACACCTACAACGCCCTGCTGGAGCGAGAGCTGGTGCGCGGGCGCGGCTGGCCCGAGTTCTCGGTCTACGTGCTGTACTCCCCGCAATCGTTGATCGCCGAGGGGACCGCCGACGCGGGCGTGGACGTGATCATGGACGCTCCCGAGCGCCTGCGCCTGATGCGCGACGTGCTGGCACCGCTCGCGGGGCTCGAGGGCCGCGACTTCGACCGCTACGCGGAGCTGCTGGAAGCGGTCGAGCCGTTCAAGTACGCGCGCGGCGAGGCGGCGCGGATGCTGCTGGACGAGGGGGCCGACGACGACACGGCGGTCGCGTTCATGGTGCGGTACGGTCTCACTCCCGAGGACCGCGCGCGCAAGTCGGTGGACTTCATCCGCACCTACCGCGCCTACGTCTACAACTACACCGCGGGCGAGGACCTGGTGCTGGCCCACATCGGCGAAGGACCGGACCGCGCGCAGCGCTTCTTCGACCTGCTGAAGCGACCGGTCGTGCCGTCGGAGCTGGTCGCCGCGGCGGACTGATCAGTCGAGCACGACCTCGGCCGCCGGCGGCCGCAGGTTGTAGCTCGAGGACATCACCGCGCCGTAGGCCCCGCAGTTCTCGATCAGCATCACGTCGCCCGGCCGCGTCGGGGGCAGCAGCCGGTCGCGGCCGAGCACGTCGCCGGACTCGCAGATCGGACCCACCACGTGGTCGTAGTCGGTGGGCGGCTCGGCGAGCCGCGTCAGGTTGTGGATCGCGTGCCAGGCTCCGTAGAGCGCCGGCCGCAGCAGCGAGTTCATGCCCGTGGCCAGGCCGACGAAGCGCACGCCGCCCTTCTGCCGCACCTGCGTGACCGGGGCCACCAGCACCCCCGCCTCGCTGACCAGGTAGCGCCCCGGCTCCATCCACAGCTCGACCCCGTCCAGCTGCGGCCGCAGTTCGGCGAGCGCCTGCTCGACCCGCGCCAGGTCCAGCGGCTGCTGTCCGGGCCGCTCGATGACGCCCAGGCCGCCGCCGACGTCGATCCAGCGCAGGTCCGGCAGCCCGGCGCGCAGCCCCGCCAGCACGGCCGCCGTGTGGGCCCAGACGCCGGGATCGCGGATGCCGCTGCCCACGTGCGCGTGCAGGCCGACGATCCGCGCCCCGATCCGCGCGGCCGTCTCGCGCACCGCGTCGAGCTCCGCGGCGGGATGGCCGAACTTCGCCTGGGCGCCCGCGGTGCGGACCTTCTCGTGGTGGCCGAGCCCGCTGCCGGGATCGACCCGCAGCGCCAGCTCCTGACCGCCGAACAGCTCCGGCGCCTGGTCGAGCAGGTCCGGCCCGTCGATGGTGATCCCGGCCCCGTGCTCGAGCGCGACGCGGTACTCGTCCACCGGGCAGAAGTTGGGCGTGAACAGCAACGGCACCGCCGGACCGGCCACCTCGCGGGCCCGCAGCAGCTCGGCCGCCGACACGCACTCCAGCCCCAGCCCCTCGCCGACGAGCGTCTCGAGGATCCGCGGGTGGGAGTTGGCCTTCATCGAGTAGAACAGGCGGTCGACCGTGCCCACGTGCTCGCGCAGCGCGCGGGCCCTTTGGCGCACCACGTCGAGCGCGTAGGCAAAACGCGGGCCGCCGTCGGCGACCAGCTGCAGCAGCTCGTCACGGCGCGCGCGCCACCACGCTTCCTCGCCGGCCGTCGCGGGTGCCGCCGCTCGCGCCGCGGGGTCCCCGGATTCCAGCAGCTCCCAGGTCGGCCCGAGCATCGGATCCTCGCCCGCGGTCTGCGGCGGAAACAGCTGGGCGTGCAGGCTCCCGACCAGCGGCCGGGCGTCCTGCTCGTCGACCACGAACGACAGGTTGAGGTCCTCCGACGACTCGCTGACCATGTGGACCTCGTGCTCGCGGAACACGGACATCGCGGGGCCGAGCTGGTGCAGCACGGTGCGGATGCGCCGGCCGACGATCGAGACCACGGCGCAGGGATGGACCACGCGCACCTGGCCCATCGAGCGCAACCGGTCGAGCAGTCCCGCGAACGGATCGCCGTCGATACCGCCCGGGATGCGGTCGAGCGTCACGCTGACCGCGGACTGCGAGGTCGCCACCAGGTCGATCGAGATGCCCGACTCCTCGAACGGGGCGAACGTGCGCGCCAGGAACCCGGACGCGCCCCACATCGCCAGCGTGGACACGGTGACCAGCGTGACCTCGCGCCGGCAGACCACCGCCATCACGCGCGGGTCGCCGTCGGCCCCGGAGCCGATCCGGGTGCCCTCGGCGGGCGGGTCCTGGGCGTTGCGGATCGCCAGCGGGATGTCGGCCCAGCGCACCGGACCGATGCACCGCGGGTGCAGCACCTTGGCCCCCATCGCCGCGAGCTCCTCGGCCTCGCGGTAGCCGATGCGGCGGATCAGACGCGCGCTGGGGATCTGGCGCGGGTCGGTGGTGAACATCCCGTGCACGTCGGTCCAGATCTCCAGCCGCTCGGCGCCGAGCAGCGCCGCGAACAGCGCGGCCGAGGTGTCGCTGCCGCCCCGGCCCAGCAGACACGTCTCCCCGCGCGACGTTCCGGCGATGAAGCCCTGGGTGATCACCACCCGCGCGTCGCCGGCGGCGCGGCCCGCGTCCTCGGGAGCGTGGCGCGGCTCGACCTCCGCGTCGAGATAACGGGTGGCCTCCTGGTCGCGCGGGCGAGCGGTGCTGCGCAGCAGCTCGCGCGCGTCGACCCAGCGGCAGGCGATGCCATTCTGCTCCAGGTACGCGGCGCCGAGATGCGTCGAGGCCAGCTCGCCGAACGCCATCACGCGGGCGCGCAGGCGCGGCGAGGCCTCGCGGGTCAGCCGGATCCCCTCCAGCAACCGGCTCAGGTCGTCCAGCAGGCCGCGCACGCGCTCGAAGCGCCGCGGCTCCAGCTCGACCTCCTCGGCCAGCGATTGGTGCGCCTCGCGCAGCCAGCGCAGCGAGTTCGGCGGCCCGTCGGAGAGCGACTCCTCGATCGCCTCCTCGAGCCGGTTCGAGACCTGGGACAGCGCCGAGCAGACGACCCAGACCCGGTGCGTGGGGGTCAGCTCGCCGACCCGGCCGGCGATCACCCGCCAGCGCTCGGCGCTGGCGACCGAGGTACCCCCGAACTTGAGCACGATCCAGGAGTCGGACATCGCCGCGCTTCCTCGCCGCTCAATCGGAACGAACGCGCAGGCTGGCGAACGC
The DNA here is from genome assembly GCA_041629655.1 of Candidatus Polarisedimenticolaceae bacterium. Lineage (GTDB taxonomy): Bacteria > Acidobacteriota > Polarisedimenticolia > Polarisedimenticolales > Polarisedimenticolaceae > JBFKMV01. Next base: position 60,115 of record JBFKMV010000003.1, on the reverse strand, counting down.
CCCGTCGACCCGGACGCGGTAGCGCGGGCCCGCGGCGTCGCGTGCCGCGTCGCGGCCTCGCACGACGTTCATGAAGCCGTCGGTGCGGACGCTGACCGGGGTCCGCTGCGGCACGATCAACGTGACGGTGTTGAAGGCGCCCTCGAGGTCGACGCGCACATCCTCGGCAGGTTCGCCCAGCTTCACGGTCAGCCGGTTGAACGCGCCATCGATGCTGACGCTCGAGACCGTGGCGGCGGACAGGTCGATCTTGCCGCTGCTGAACGCGGTGGAGAGATCGAACCGGAACGGTGGCTCGGGACTCACGCCGAGCTGCCAGTCCTCGCGGTGCCGCGGGAACATCACGCCCCACACCCGCTCGCGGGCCCCGAAACGCACGCGCGTTCCGTCCCCGCTGCCGCTGACGCGGACCTCCGGCCGCCGCCGCGAGGCCGCGCGTCCGTCGACCAGCAGGCCCTCGGCAAGCGGCCGCGCCTCGAGATCGAGCCGCGCGAAGGCGGTGGCGCCGGACAGCCTCCACTGGCCCACGGCCTCCGGGCGCTCCGCGCGCAACGGCGTCCAGCCGGCGCCGGGTCCGGGTTCGGCGCGCACCCCGACCCAGACCAGCGTGGCCAGCACCAGCAGCGGCGCGAGCAGCACCAGCGCCGGCATCCGCGAGCGGTCGAACAACAGGCGGATACCGAGCGCCACCAGCAGCACCGGCCAGTACGCGAGCGCGTCGAGCCACAGCGCCCAGGGCAGGATGCCCAGCGTGTTCGTCAGCAACACGCTGCCGACGCCGATCAGCAGCACGCCGCGGGAGATCCGGCCCCAGTGCGTGCGGCGGCGGGTCATCTCGCCCGGTCCCGCAGCGCGTCGAACACGATCGCCAGCCCGATCAGGATCAGCAACACCGGCCACAGCCGGCCGAGCACGCTCCAGTCCCACCAGTCGAAGAGATCGTAACGCCGCAGCAGGAACACCGCGCCGACCAGGATCAACACGATGCCCGCGACGACGCGGCTCCCGCCGAGCTGCGGAGCCTCGCGGCCGAGCTCTCCGATCACCCGCTCGCCGGCCTGGCGGACCTTCTGCCCCGCCTCGCGCACCTCCTCGACGATCCGGTCGGCCGGGGCCGCCGCGGCAGCGCCGGGAGCGGCGGCCGGATCTGACGGTTCGGCCGCCGGCGACGACGACGCGGCGCCCTCGGGCAGGTCGCGCCGCGGGATCAGGATCCAGCACAGCACGTAGACCACCAGGCCGAGCCCGTTGAGCAGCGCCCCGAGCGCGAACCCCAGGCGCACCAGCACCGCGTCGGCCCCGAGGTACTCTCCCAGGCCCGCGCAGACCCCGGCCACGACCCCGTTCTCGGGGTCGCGCGTCAGCCGTCTCACCTGCTCGTCACGGTTCATCCGCGCTCGATCTCCTCGACCTGCTTCGGGATCGCCTCGCTGAGCACCCGGTGGCCCTCCGGGGTGATCAGCACGTCGTCCTCGATGCGCACGCCGATCGCCTCGTCCTCGAGGTAGATCCCGGGCTCGACCGTGATCACGGCACCCGGCTCCAGCGGGCGGTGGACGTCGCCGACGTCGTGCGTCTCCAGCCCGATGTGGTGCGACGTGCCGTGCATGAAGCACTCGCCGAACCCCGCCGCGTCGATCACGCGGTAGGTCTCGGCGTGGATGTCCCCGATCAGGGTGCCGGGCCGGCACAGCTCGATCGCCGCCTGCTGGGCCCGCAGCACCGTCTCGTAGACCTCGCGCTGGCGCTCGCTGAAGCGGCCGTCGACCGGGAATGTGCGCGTCACGTCCGCCCCGTAGCCTCCCGCCCGCGCTCCGGTGTCGATCAGGATCAGGTCGCCCTCGGCGACGCGCGCGTTGTTGCGACCGTAGTGCAGCAGCGTCGCGTTGCGGCCGGTGGCGACGATCGGGTCGAAGCCGTGGACCGCGCCGTTGGCCCGGTAGACCCGCGCGATCTCCGCCTCCAGCTCGTGCTCGAACATCCCCGGCCGCGCCAGCTCCTGCACGGACCGGATCGCCTGCCCGGTGATGACCACCGCGCGCTCGATCGCCTGGACCTCGCCGGGGTCCTTGAGCCGCCGCAGCTCCTCGACCTGCGGCGTCGCGTCGCGCACGGTCACGTTCAAAAAGCCGCGCCGCACCGCCTCCAGCAGCTCGCCGTCCCCGTCGAACGGGGCGCCGAGCGCGGGTGACGCGGCGCGCACCAGGTGCAGCCGCTCGCACGACCCGAGCGCGCGCGACAGCACCGGCTCGAGCTCGCCCGTTCCCAGCACCGCGTCCACGCCCGCGTCCTCGGCCGCGAGCGAGCCCAGCGTGGCGGTGGCATCCTCGCCCCAGCGCGCCGCCAACGGGTCGACCGGGGGCAGGAACAGCACCTGGTGCGCGATCCGGCCGCGCTGGTAGTCGGGCCCCGGGTACTCCCGGCCGATGCCGATCCGCAGGCCGCCCGGCGCCATCAGCAACGCGCCGCGCGGCTCCTCGAGACCGGTGAGGTAGAAGAAGTTCGGGTTGAGGCCGGCCGCGGAGCCCCCGCGCACCAGCGCGACTCCCGGGCCCAGCTGCTCGATCAAACGCCGCCGGCGCTCCCCGTGCACGTCGTCGTCGCTCATGCTCACTCCGCGAAAGACCTGGCCCATTCTAGAATGAAACAGCCCCGCCACGAACGTCGGGTTATCCTGGGGCATGCCTCACGTCATCGAGCCGGCCACCAGCGGCCGGGCGAAATGCCGCGGCTGCGGCGGGCGCATCGCCAAGGACGAGCTGCGGTTCGGCGAGCGCCTGCCCAACCCCTTCGCCGAGGGCGAGATGACGCTGTGGTTCCATCCGCTCTGCGGCGCCTACAAGCGCCCGCAACCGCTGCTGGAGGCGCTCGGGGAGACGGCGCTGCAGCTCGCGCAGCGCGAGCGGCTCGTCGCCGCCGCGGAGCAGGGCGTGGCGCATCGACGCCTGCCGCGGATCGACGGGGGTGGCCGCGCGCCCACCGGGCGGGCGCGCTGCCGGAGCTGTCGCCAGCCGATCGCCAAGGCAGCCTGGCGGATCTCCCTGGTCTACTTCGACGAGGGACGCTTCGAGCCCTCGGGCTTCATCCACGTCGGCTGCTCGCAGAAGTACTTCGAGACCCCCGACGTGGTCGAGCGTCTCCGGCACTTCTCCCCCGAGCTGACCGACGACGACGCGGCCGAGCTGCGGGCGGTGCTCGCCGAGACGGGCTAGCACGCCGCTCAGGCCTGGCCGTCCAGCGGCGGACGCCGGAGGTGGAACCCGGTGGCGCGCTGGTAGGCGTCCGCCAGCGCCAGCAACTCGGTCTCGCCGAACGGCCTCCCGGTGAAGGTGATGCTGGTCGGCGTGCCGTCGCTCTCGCGGAAACCGTTCGGCAGCACCACCTGGGGATGCCCGGTCAGGTTGGTCAGCAGCAGGTTGTCACCACCGAAGGTCGGCGAGACGTAGACGTCGATGCCGCTCATCACCCGCTCCAGCTCCTGCATCAGCAGCGTCCGCACGCGGTTGCCGCGCAGGTAGTCCACGGCCGGGATCAGCTGGCCCTGGCGGAACACGTTCGGCCACGCCATCGCCACCTGGCGCACCAGCAGCTCGTCGCGCCCGCTGCGCGTCAGCTCGTCGAACGCCGTCGCGGCCTCGGCGGTCAGGATGTAGGACAGCGGGGCGACCGGCAGCTCGGTCGGCAGGTCGATCGGGACCGGCTCGATGCCCAGACCGCGCAGCACGTCGAGCGCGGCGCGCTCGTGACGTTGCCACTCGCGGACCCGTTCGCGGTCCTGCTCCTGCTCCACGTCGGCGGCGCGGTCGTCCTCGAACAGCTTTCGCGCGTACCCGACGCGCAGCGTGCGCACGTCGCGGCCGAGCGGCCAGCGGAACGGCCGGTCGACCACCGTCGGGTCGAGCCCGTCGGGTCCCTGGATCGCGTGGAACACCAGCGCGCAATCCTCCACCGAACGGGCCATCGGTCCGATCTTGTCCATGCTCCACGACAGCGCCATCGCGCCGTGCCGGCTGACCCGGCCGAAGGTCGGCCGCAACCCCGTCACCCCGCAGCGTGTCGCGGGCGAGACGATGCTGCCCCAGGTCTCGGTGCCGATCGAGAACCCGACCAGCCCGGCGGCGGTCGCGGCGGCCGGCCCGGCCGACGAGCCGCTCGAGCCCTGCTCGACGTTCCACGGGTTCTTGGTCGTTCCGCCGTACCACACGTCGCCCCAGGCCAGGGCGCCGACGGTCAGCTTGGCCACCAGCACCGCGCCGGCCTGCTCGAGCCGCGCCGCGACCGTCGCGGTGCGCTCGATCCGCTGGTCGCGGAACGGCGTGGCGCCCCAGGTGGTGCGATAGCCCGGCACGGCCAGCAGGTCCTTGGCCCCCCACGGGATGCCGTGCAGCGGCCCGCGCAGCTGGCCCGCGGCCCGCTCGCGGTCGGCTTGTTCGGCCTGGCGCAGCGCCAGCTCGTCGGTGCGCTCGATCACGCATTTCAGCCGGTCGTCGTAGCGCCCGAGCCGGTCGAGGTACAGCCGCGTCAGCTCGACCGACGAGACCTCGCCGGCCCGCAGCAGCGCTCCGAGCCGGCGGATCGAGGCGAAGGCCAGCTCGGTGTCGCCGGACGGCCGCGGGGCGGCGGGGAGCTCGGGAAGGCGCAGCGACGACGGCCCGGGCTCCGCCGGGCGGGTCGACGCCCCGAGCACCTCGAACCGCACCGCCGGCGGGACCTCGTTGTCCAGCCGCACCGCGCGGACCTCGGCGAAGCCCTCCAGCAGCTCGTTGACGCCCTCGAGCATCAGCTCCCGCTCCGGCTCGGTGAAGTCGATACCCGAGATCCACTCGGCCTGGTCGATCATCTCGGACGTCACGCGGGGGCGGTCCGCGGCCAGCGCGACCAGCGCGCGCCGGAACACGGCCGTGCCGATGCCCGCGGCTCCGAGCCAGCGCAACACGCGGCGGCGGGGCCAGCGAGCCGGCGTGCGGTCGGGTCGTTCCATGGTGCTCCTCCCGTCTCGAACGGCGAGCTTATCGCAACCCCGGGCCGGCGTGTCAGAATGCGCGGGTCGTGACCGAACGCACCCGATCCGCCGCGCGCGCGGGCCTCGTCGTCGGGCTCTCGTACGCCCTGGTCGAGACGGCCTGCGCGGTGCTGCTGCCCCGGCTGTACCTGCCGGGCCACGCCTACCACCCGCCGCACCCGGGCATGACGCTGCTGCTGTTCGGGCTGTATCCGCTGCTGGGCGTCGGGGTGGCCTTGTCGCTCGGCGCGGCGTTCCGCCGCGGGGCGGTGTTCGTGGAGCGGGTCACGACCCTCGTGCTGCTGGTCGGATTCGCCGTCCACCTCGCGCTCCACGCCGCCCCCACCGTCCCGGCCGGCCTGCCGCTGTGGGCCGCGTGGACGGCGATGCTGCTGGCCGCGGCGCTGAGCGAGATGTGGAACCGCCGGCTGTGCTTCGCCGTGAACCCGTTGACCACCGCCGCGGTGCTGGTGCTCGTGCCGTGGCTGATCGTCGAGTTCCCGGTCGCCGCCTCGCCCGGGGTCAAGGCGCTTGAGATCGCGATCAACCTGGCGGGGCTGCTCGTCATCTCGCTCGCCGTGCGGTTCGTCGCGCGACGGTCCGGGAGCGGACTGCGGGGCGCCTTGCCCTGGCTCGTCGCGGCGTCGGTCGCGGTGGTCGCGCTCGGTTTCCTGCTGCGGCAGCAGGTCATCGTGCGAGACGACGTCGTGTCGGTAGCCCCGGCCCCCGCGGGGGTCGAGCAGCCCAACGTGCTGCTGATCAGCCTGGACACCGTGCGCGCCGACCACCTGTCGCTGTACGGCTACGCACGGGAGACCACGCCCGAGCTGGCGGAGTTCGCGCGCGGCGCGACCACCTTCGCCCGGGCCGCGTCCACCGCCGACCAGACGCTGTCCTCCCATGCCTCGGTGTTCACCGGGCTCTACGCGCGGGGACACGGGGCGCACTTCGGCGAGCTGGACGCGTCGCCGCGACCGGCCGCCGGCTACCCGCTGCCCGCGGGGCTGACGACGCTCGCCGAGATCCTCGCCGCGGCGGGATACGAGACCGTCGGCATCACCGCCAACTACGCCTTCCTCGGCCACGACTTCGAGCTCGACCGCGGGTTCCGGATCTGGGACGCGCGACGCCCGGTCCCGTTCCTCGGCAAGCCCGCCGCGTACCTGCTGCGGCGCGGCGTGCGCGAGCTGCTGACCCGCTTCTCGTCGCCGGCGAGCTTCGACCTCAAGACCCGGCGCGCGGACACGATCAACCGCGAGGCGTTCCGCCGGCTGGGCGAGCTGGCCGGGAGCGGCCGGCCGTTCCTGCTGTTCCTGAACTACATGGACGCCCACGAGCCGTACATCCCGCCGCCACCGTTCGACACGCGCTGGCCGGGCAAGGACCCCTCGTTCACGCTCGACGACTTCCACGCCCTGAACGGCGGCGTCAACGGGCGGACCCGCGAGGCCTCCGCCGAGGAGCTCGAGCACCTGGTGTCGCAGTACGACGGGGGGATCGCCTACATCGACGACCGGCTGGGCGCGCTGTTCGAACGACTCGACGCGCTGGAGCTGACCGAGCGCACGCTGGTCGTGGTGTTCTCGGACCACGGGCAGCTGTTCGGCGAGCACGGGCTGTTCGGGCACGGCGTGTCGGTGCACCAGGGGCTGGTGCACGTGCCGCTGGTGATCCGGTTCCCCGGCGCGGCGAGCGGAACGGTGGTGGAGCAGCCCGTCAGCCTGGTCGACGTCCTGCCCACGGTGCTGGACGTCGTGGGCCTCCCCTCACCCGGCGGCCTGCACGGGATCGGCCTGCGTAACCTCGCGCTGCCGCGACCGGGCCCCGTGGTCGCCGAGTCGTATCCCGGGCCGCGCGCCTGGGCGCTGCACGAGCGGTTCCACCGCGTCGAGCGCGCGTTGTTCCACGACGAGCTGAAGCTGATTCGCGGGAAGGACGCGGCGGCGGCGCTGTACGACCTGCGGGACGATCCCCGCGAGACGCGGAACCTGTTCGGCGCGCACCCCGCCGCCGCGGAGATGACGCGGCGGCTCGAGGCGTGGCTCGCGGCGGTCGCGCCCGCCACCGCGGAGGCGCCGACGATGTCGCCGGAGACCCTGGAGCGGCTGCGGTCGCTCGGTTACGTCCAGTGATCCGACGGCCGGGCCCGCGGCGGGCGCGGGCGGGCCGTCAACCCGGAGGCGAACGATGCAGATCGCGATCGTGGCCCTGATGACCCTGCTCTACGTGGGCCTGGTGGTCTACGCGCTGTCGCTGATGACGCGACTGGTCGCGGCGGTGGAGCGCATCGCGCAGCGTCTGGACGCGGGAGGCCACGAGCCGCCACGGCTCGACGCCTGAACCGGATCCTCGCTCAGCCGACGGGCGAGACGTCCGGCTCCTCCACCCGCTCCCGCACCGCGGCGGGCGCCGTGTCCGCGGCGCGCAGCACGATGTCCCGCTCGAGCCAGGTGTGCCGGCCGTCGAGCACCGTGCGCCCCACGCCGTACTTGCGCACGTCGTCGTTGCGCCACAGGTCGCGGAACAGCTGCTTGACGCGGCGACGCGCCCCGCGGCAGAACAGGTCGGTCAGCTGCACCGCGTGCCGGGCGTCGGGATTGTCGTTGTTGACCATCCGCTGCGCGCGGGCCACCGCGGCCGACATCGCCAACAGCTCGTTGGCCACGTCGATCAACCGGAACAGGCTGGCCTGCTTGCGCTGCAGCCGCGCGCCGTGGATCACCATGCCGTGGAAGAACGCGCGGGACAGCTTGCGCGTGGTGCGCTCGACAAAGCGCACGTGCCGGGCCAGCTTGCCGAACTCCCCGAACCGCGGCCAGTGTCCCCAGCCGAGCCAGCGCGTCGGGTACCACGTGCCGTAGAACGCCGCGATCCGCGGCAGCGCGGACAGCTTCTGACCCAGGCTCTTCTTGGGATCGATCATCATCCCGGCGACCTGGAGGTGGCGGTCCACCGCCTCGCGGGCCATGAACAGGTGCATGATCTCGCTGGAGCCTTCGAAGATCGTGTTGATCCTCGAGTCCCGCATCGCCCGCTCGACCGGGATCGGTTTCTCGCCACGCGCGGCCAGGGAATGCTCGGTCTCGTAGCCCCGGCCTCCGCGGATCTGCATCGTCTCGTCGACGATCCGCCAGGCGTTGGAGCTGATGTACTCCTTGGCCGCCGCGGCTTCCAGACGGATGTCGTAGTTGCCGCGGTCGGCCATCTCGCTGGCCAGGTTGGAGACGGCCTCCATCGCGAACACCATCGCCGCCATGTCGGCCAGCTTGTGCGTGATCGCCTCGTGCTTGCCGATCGCCTGGCCCCACTGCTCGCGCTCCGCCGCCCACTCGCGGCAGATCTTGAGCGCCATCCGGGCCCCGCCGAGGCAGCCGGCGGGCAGGCTCAGCCGCCCGGTGTTCAGCGTGACCAGCGCGATCTTGAGCCCCTGGCCCTCCTTGCCGATCAGGTTCTCGCGCGGCACGCGCACGTTGTCGAAGCGGATCACGGCGTTGGCCAGCGCCTTGAGCCCCATGAACCGGCAGCGGTGCTCGATCGTCACGCCGGGCCACGAGGTCTCGACCACCAGCGCGCTGATCTTCTTCTTCTGGTTGCGGGCCATCACCACCAACAGCTCGGCGATCGTGCCGTTGGTGCACCACAGCTTGGAGCCGTTGAGGATGTAGGCGTCGCCCTCGGGCGTCAGCTCGATGGTGGTGGCCAGCCGGGCCGGGTCGGAGCCGACGGCGTCCTCGGTCAGCGCGAACGCCGAGATCGCCCCCGCCGCGCAGCGCGGCAGGTACTTCTGCTTCTGCGCCTCGGTGCCGAACATCTTCAGCGGCTGCGGCACGCCGATCGACTGGTGGGCCGAGAGCAGCGCCGAGATGTTACCGTCCGCGCTGCCCAGCATCTCCATGATCTTCGAGTACTCGACCTGGTTCATGCCCAGGCCGCCGTACTTGCGCGGGATCTTCATCCCGAAGGCACCCATCCGCTTGAGGCCGTCGATCACCTCCGGCGGGTACTCGCCCGTCGCGTCGATGGCGGCGGAATCGACCTCCTCGGCCATGAAGCGCTTCAGACGGTCGAAGAACTCCCGGAACTCGGGGCGCTCCTGCTCGGTCATGGGGTACGGGTGCACCGCGGAGAGACGGAAGCGGCCCAGGAACATCTCACGCATGAAGCTGGGCTGCCTCCACTCCGTCTCGCGGGCCGACTCGGCGACCAGGCGGGACTCGCGTTCGGCTGCGGTTTCGACCTTTTCGTGTTTGGCGCTCATGGCGGCCTCGCTGGCTAGGGTTTCGGGTGCCGGACAGGAACGGACAGCGTGATTGTAGTTCGACCGCCCCCGCGATGCCAGCGCGAAACCCCGTAAACCTCGACCGGAACGGTACTTGTTCCCGGGATCGCCGGCGGGCACCGCGGCACCCCCGCGGCGTGCGACAATCCGGGATTCCCAGGAGGACCCCCGATGAGCGACCTGGCCAGCCGGCGCTGCCGGCCCTCTCAGTCCGGGACCCCGCCGCTTTCGCCCGACCGCTGCCGGGAGCTGCTCGGACAGCTCGCCGGCTGGACCGTCGGCGAGGACGGCAAGCAGCTGCGGCGGACGTTCGAGTTCAAGAACTACTGGCGCACCATGGCCTTCGTCAACGCGGTGGCCTGGATCGCCCACACCGAGGACCACCATCCCGACATGGAGGTCGGCTACAACCGCTGCACCGTGCGCTACAGCACCCACTCGATCGGCGGGCTGTCCGACAACGACTTCATCTGCGCCGCCAAGGTGGATGCGCTGCTGGCCACGGGCTAGCGGAGCGCCGGTGCGGGCTCGCTACCTCGTCGCGGCGGCCGGCCTGGCGGCGGTCGTCGCCGCCGCGATCGCCGCCGCGGGCTGCCACGGCCACCGGGTCCGCGCGCCGCTGGTCAGAAACCACCCCGGCGACTTCGATTTCTCGCGGCCGCCCTGCGACCCGGCGCCGCGACCGGCGGCGGGGCCGGACGACGTGCTGGTGCGCTATCTCGGCGCCAGCGGCGTGTGGATCGAGTGGCGCGGCGTCGCGGTGCTCAGCGCGCCGTACTTCTCCAACCCCGGGATGCGGCGCGCCGCGTTCGGCCGCGCCGGGCGCGACGAGGCCGCGATCGAGCGCGGGCTGGTGGGTCTCCCGCTCGAGCGCGTGCGGATCGTGCTGGCCGGGCACGCGCACTACGACCACGTCGGCGACCTGCCGTCGATCCTCCCGCGGCTCGACCCGCGCACCGCCGTGCTGGTCAACCGCAGCGGCCAGCGGCTGCTCGAAGGGTGCTGCGGCGCCGGACGGCTGATCGACGTCGAGCTACCGCGGGACGACGACCCCTGGATCCGGTTCCGGCACGACGGCGCGTCGCTGCCGCTGCGCGTGCTGCCGCTGCCCTCCGGACACGCGCCGCACCTGTCCTTCTTCCACTACGGCAAGGGCGAGGTGGCGGAGCCGTGGAGCGAGGAGGACTGGACGCGCCGCCGCTTCCGCGCGATGAAGGAAGGGCGGACGCACGCGTTCCTGATCGACCTGCTCGCCGAGGACCTCGAGACGGTGCGCTTCCGGATCCACCTCCAGGACGCGGTCAGCGAGCCGCCGCTGGGGTTCCCCGGAGAGCCGGTCATCGCGGACGGGGGCCCGGTGGACCTGGCCGTGCTGTGCATGCCCTCGTTCTGGCTGGTCGAGAGCTACCCCGAGGGCATCCTGCGCCGCAGCCGCGCGCGCCACGCGCTGGTCACCCACTACGAGGACTTCTTCCGGCCCACCGACCGGCCGCTGCGCTTCGTGCCGCTGTTGACCGACCGGCGCGCCAACGAGTTCCTGGAACGCCTGGACCGCGAGATGAAGCGCGACTACCACCGGCCGGCGGGACCCGACCCGTGTTGCTGCGGGCCCTGCGGCGAGAGCTGGACGATGCCGCTGCCGGGCGAGTGGATCCGCTTCCGGTCGCGCGCTGCGGGCGCTAATTGATCCCGCTGGCCAGCTTGCGGATCGGCACGGCCAGCAGCATGAACACGACGCCGGTGGCGATCACGATCGCGGCCACGGTACCGAACAGCTGCGCCTGCGGCATCGCCTCGATGAACCCGGCGACCAGCCCCGCGATCAGGTTGCCCAGCGCGGCGCCCATGAACCAGGTGCCCATCATCTGGCCGACCAGCCGGTCCGGCGACAGCTTGGTGATGCTGCTCAGCCCGACCGGGCTAAGGCACAGCTCTCCCACGGTGTGGAAGAAGTAGGTCACCACGAGCCACCCCGGGCTGACCAGGCCGCCCTCGATGTACTGCGAGCCCCAGGCCATGACCAGGAAGCCGACCCCCAGCAGCACCAGCCCGTAGGCGAACTTCAGTCCGATCGACGGGTTGCGGTTGCCCAGCCAGACCCACAGCGACCCGACCACCGGGGCGAGCAGGATGATGAACAGCGGGTTGACGTTCTGCAGCCACCCCGCCGGCATCTCCCACTCCAGCGAGCTGCCCGCGAACAGCACGCGGTCGGTCTGGTCGCGCGCGAACAGATTCATCGACGAGCCGGCCTGCTCGAAGCCGGACCAGAACATCGCCGCGCCGAGGAACAACAGGAAGATCACGGCGATCCGCTTGCGCTCGGTGGCGTCGTGGCAGGCGAAGGCGATCACGTAAGCGAAGTAAAGCACGGCCAGCACCGCCACGATGACCCCGGTCGACTGCGCGAAACCGACCAGCGTCAGCGGGATCGTCCCGCTGCTGGACAGCCCCCAGATCGCCGCGGTCAGGATCACGACGAATCCCACGCCCATCGTGAACCGCCGCAGCGCCGTCGAGCGGGCCTCCGGCGCGGCCGCCTCGTCCTTCAGCTCGCCCGCCCCCTGGAGGTGCCGCGTTCCGACCACGTACTGGATCAGCCCGAACGTCATGCCGACGCCCGCGGCGCTGAAACCGAGGTGCCAGTCGACCTGCTCGCCGAGATAGGAGCAGATCGTCGGCCCCAGCACCGCGCCGATGTTGATCCCCATGTAGAAGATCGAGAACCCGGCGTCGCGCCGGGCGCCCTTCTCGGGGTACAGGTCGCCGACGATCGCGCTGACGTTCGGCTTGAGCAGGCCGGTGCCGATCACGATCAGGAACAGGCCGAGGTAGAAGAACGGCAGCGTCAACGCCGGCGCCAGCGCCGGCACGGCCAGCGAGTAGTGCCCTGCCGCGATCACCACGCCGCCCCACAGCACCGCCCGCCGTTGCCCGAGCAGGCGGTCGGCGATCCAGCCGCCCGGCAGCGCCAGCGCGTAGACGCCGAAGGTGTACAGGCCGTAGACCGCCGAGCCGGTCTGCACGTCCATGCCCAGACCACCGCGGGCGGTGTCGGTCATGAACAGCAGCAGCAGCGCCCGCATGCCGTAGTAGCTGAACCGTTCCCACATCTCGGTGAAGAACAGCGTCGACAGCCCGAACGGGTGCCCGAAGAACGTTCGCCCGGGCCCCGGTCCCGGCACGGTGTACGGCTCAGACATGGGATCGCTCCGTCGTGTTCGAAGACATCGGCCCGGGCCTATTTACGCGCTAACGGCCGGGGAGTCAAATCCCCAGGGTCGTCACAACCCGCCCAGCTTCAGGATCGTCTTCCACTCCTGCTCGGTCACCGGCTGCACCGACAGCCGGTTGCCCTTGCGCAGCAACGCCATCTTCCCGAGCGCCGGCTTGTCGCGCAGCGTGGGCAGATCCACCGGTTGCGCCAGTTTCTTTTCGAGCTGGATGTCCACGGCGTACCAGCGCGGCGCCTGCTCGGTGGATTTCGGGTCGTGGTAGCGCGAGCGGGGGTCGAACTGCGACGGGTCGGGGTAACCGCCGCGGACCACCCTGGCGGTGGCCACGACCGCCGGGGGCTTGGAGCGGGAGTGATAGAACAGCACGCCGTCGCCCTTTTGGACCTGGTCGCGCAGCAGGTTCCTGGCCTGGTAGTTGCGAACGCCGTCCCAGCAGGTGCGCTTGCCGGGTTCGCGCTCGAGCTGGGCCAGCCCGTAGGTCTCGGGATCGCTCTTCATCAGCCAGTAGCGTCGCGCCATCGGCGGCTCCTCCGGGGCCGGCCAGGGTACGGCAAGCCGCGCCGCCGCCACAAGCGCCCGTGGTCTTGGCTCCGGCGGCCGGGTCGGGATATGCTCTCCGCACGGCCCGTCCCCCCCGTGGCCCCGAGCCTCTCGGAGCACCCGTGAGCGACGGCAGTAAACCGCCCGTGGACGAGCCCGTCGGGCCCAACCTGCTCGACCGCCGGAGCTACAAGCTTCGCTTCCGCACCACCCTTCCCAGCACGCGCGACGCGATCAACGACGCGGTGCGGCGCGTGATGGAGGTCGCCGACGAGGTGGGCCGCTTCGGCGACGGCCGGGACAACCTGGAGATCGCGCTGCGCGAGGCGCTGGCCAACGCGATCATCCACGGTAACAAGAACGCGCTCGACAAGCAGGTCCAGCTCCGCTGTTACGGCGCTCCCCAGGGCGGCGTGCTGATCCTGGTGCGTGACGAGGGCCAGGGCTTCGCGCCCGAGGAGGTGCCGGATCCACGGGACGCCGAGCGAGTGTTCCTCGATCACGGCCGCGGGATCTTCCTGATGCGCGAGCTGATGGACCACGTGGAACACCGCAAGGGCGGCCGCGAGGTGCTGCTGTTCAAATCGGTGACCGACGAAGAGCCCGCAGGCGAGCAGGACTGACCCCCGAAAACCGGACCATTCGGCGCCCCGATCGGGTCGCCGGATTCGTGCACCCCCCTCCCGCGCTGGTCTAACATGGCCCCAATGAGATCTCCCTGGATCCGCCTGCTGCTACTGCTGCTGCTCGTCGCCGCCGTCGCCGTGGCCCTGCGGCTGACCGTGCTGAAACCCGACCCCGTGCCGGTGACGGTGTTCCGCGTGGCCAGCGGCCGGGTCGAGGAAACCGTCACCAACAGCAAGGCCGGCACGGTCCAGTCGCGGTTGCGCGCAACGTTGAGCCCCGAGATCGGCGGCCGCGTCGTCGAGCTTCGCGTCAAGGACGGCGATCGCGTCGAGCGCGGTGCGGTGTTGATGCGGCTGGCCGACGAGGACTACCGGGCGCAGGTCGAGCTGCAGCAGCGCGCGCAGGTGGCGGCCCGCGCCGGCGAGCGCGAGGCCTGCCTGTCGGCCGCGCAGGCCGAGCGCGAGTACGCGCGCTATCTCAAGCTGGCCGACGACGACATCGTCTCCAGGGAGCTGCTGGACCAGCTGGAGAGTCGTCGCGACGTGGCGGTGGCGTCGTGCGAGGCGGGCGCGGCCAAGGTGCGCGAGGCCGAGGCCGCGCTGACGCTGGCGCGCGTCAACCTGTCCAAGACCGTGCTGCGCGCGCCGTTCGACGGCGTGGTCGCCGAGGTCTCCACGGAGGTCGGCGAGTGGATCACCCCCTCGCCGCCGGGCGTGCCGATCCCGCCGGTGATCGAGCTGATCCAGCCCAGCCGGATCTACGTCAGCGCGCCGCTGGACGAGGTGGACGTGGCCAAGGTCCACGTCGGCCAGCCGGTGCGGATCACGCTCGACGCCTACCCGGGGCGCGAGTTCGCGGGCCGCGTGACGCGCGTCGCGCCGTACGTGCTCGACATCGAGGAGCACAGCCGGACGTTCGAGGTCGAGGTGGAGTTCGAGGACGCGGGGTTCGCCGCCACGCTGCTGCCGGGCACCTCGGCCGACGTCGAGGTGATCCTGGACTCCCGGGAGGACGTGCTGCGCATCCCGAGCTACGCGCTGGTCGAGGGCAAGCGCGTCCTGGTGGTCGACGGCGACGTGCTCGCGGCGCGACAGGTCGAGGCCGGTCTCAGCAACTGGGCCTTCACCGAGATCGTCGAGGGGTTGGCCGCGGACGAGCTGGTCGTCGTGTCGCTGGACCGCGTCGAGGTGCAGGAGGGCGCCACGGTCCGCGTGACCGGCGAGACGCTGAAGTGATCGAGCTGCGCCAGCTTTCGCGCACGTTCCATGTCGGTGGCCGCCCCGTGCACGCGCTGCGCGAGCTGACGCTGGAGCTGCCCGACGGCGCGTACCTCTCGATCATGGGTCCTTCGGGCTCCGGCAAGTCGACGCTGCTGAACCTGCTCGGCTGTCTCGACCGGCCGACGTCGGGATCGTACCTGTTGAACGGCCGCGAGGTCGCCCAGCTCGACGAGGCCGAGCTGACGCGCGTGCGGCGCCACCAGATCGGGTTCGTGTTCCAGGCCTTCCACCTGGTGCCGCGGCTGACCGCCACGGGCAACGTCGAGCTGCCGATGACCTTCGCCGGCGTGCCCCGCGCCGAGCGCCGCGAGCGGACGGCGCGCGCGCTGGACGCGGTCGGCCTGACCGAGCGCGCCGCGCACCGGCCGGAGCAGCTCTCCGGCGGCGAGCGCCAGCGCGTCGCCATCGCGCGGGCCACCGTGATGGATCCCTCGATCCTGCTCGCCGACGAGCCGACCGGCAACCTGGACAGCCGCTCCGGCGAGGAGGTGATCCGGCTCTTGGAGACGCTCAACGGGCGCGGGATCACGCTGGTGCTGGTCACGCACAATCCGGCCGTGGCCGAACGGGCGCGGCGCCGGATCCTGCTCGGGGACGGGCGGCTGGTCCGGGACGAGGCCGGGCCCGCCGGGCGCGAGGCCGCGCCGTGAGCCCGCTCGACCTGCTGCGGTTCTCCACCGGCGCGCTGCGCGGCCACCGTTTGCGCACGGTGCTGTCGCTGCTCGGCGTGGCGATCGGCGTGGCCTCGGTGATCGTGCTGACCAGCCTCGGCGAGGGGGCCCGCCAGTACGTGGTCGGCGAATTCTCGCAGCTCGGCACCAACCTGCTGATCGTGCTGCCGGGCAAGACCGAGACCACCGGCATGGCGCCGATCTTCGGCGGCGTGCCCAACGACCTGACCGTCGCCGACGCGGAGGCGATCGAGCGCTGGATCCCCGAGGTGCGCCGGGTCGCCCCGATCTCGCTCGGCGAGGCCCCGGCCAGCTGGGGGCCCAAGACGCGCGACATCACGGTCGCCGGCACGACCGCGGAGTTCCTGCGCATCCGCGGGATCGAGACCCAGCTCGGGCGCTACCTGCCCGCGGGCGCGGCCAGCGAGGGTCTCGGCGTCTGCGTGCTGGGCGCCAAGGTGCAGCAAGAGCTGTTCCCCGAGATCAACCCGCTGGGCGAGTTCCTGAGCCTCGGCGACCGCCGCTTCCGCATCATCGGCGTGATGGCCCCGCGGGGCACCTCGATCGGCATGGACCTCGACGACATGGTGCACGTCCCGGTGCGCTCGGGGATGAAGCTGTTCAACCAGTCGAGTCTGTTTCGCATCTTCGTCGAGGTGCGCAGCCACGAGGAGATCGAGACCGCCAAGCAGAAGGTGATCGACCTGGTCCGCGAGCGCCACGACGGCGTCGAGGACATCACGGTGCTGACCCAGGACGCGGTGCTGTCGACCTTCGGCCGGATCCTGGTCGCGCTGACGGCGGCGCTGGCGGGGATCGCGGCGATCTCGCTCTCGGTGGCCGGCATCGGGATCATGAACGTGATGCTGGTCTCGGTCTCCGAGCGCACCGCCGAGATCGGCCTGCTCAAGGCGCTCGGCGCGAGCCCGGGACAGATCCTGCTCGTGTTTCTGGTCGAGGCCGCCGTGCTGTCGAGCCTCGGCGGAGCGCTGGGCCTCGCGGTGGGCAACCTGCTCGGCCGCGGGTTCATGGAGCTGTACCCCGGCTTCCCGGTGGACGCGCCCGACTGGGCCGTCGCCGGGGCGGTCGCGATGTCAGTGCTGGTCGGCGTGACCTTCGGTGCGCTGCCGGCGCGCCGCGCCGCGCGGCTGGACCCGGTCGTGGCGCTGGCGGGGAAGTAACGTGGCCGGGCGCGACCTGCTGCGGCTGGCCGGCGGCGCGATCCGCGCGCACCGCCTGCGCTCGGCGCTGACGATGCTGGGGATCCTGATCGGCATCGCCTCGGTGATCCTGCTGACCTCGATCGGCGAGGGCACCCGGGACTACATCCTCGACCAGTTCACCCAGTTCGGCACCGACATCCTGGCCATCAACCCGGGCAAGACGATGACCACCGGAGCGCCGGGCGCGCTGGCCGGCACGTTCCGCAAGCTGACCGTCGAGGACGCCGAGGCGCTGCTGCGCGTGCCGGGGGTCAAGAAGGTCGTGCCGCTGGTGATGGGGATGGCGCGCGTCCAGGCCGACGAGCGGGGGCGCAGCGTGTTCGTCTACGGCGTCAACTCCGACGTCCCGGCGATCTGGAAGTTCGGCGTGCGCCAAGGGCGCTTCCTGCCCGAGGGTGATCCGCGGCGCGGCTCGCCGCTGGTCGTGCTGGGGCCCAAGCTCAAGCGCGAGATCTTCGGCGAGCGGAACGCGCTCGGCGAGTACGTCCGGATCGGCAAGTTCCGCTTCCAGGTCATCGGCGTGATGGCACCCAAGGGCCTGCTGCTGGGGTTCGACATCGACGACTCGGCCTACATCCCGGTGGCCAGCGCGCAGAAGCTGTTCAACCGCGACGAGCTGATGGAGATCGACGTGCTGTTCTCGACCGGCGTCGGCACCGAGTCGGTCGAGGAGGGCATCCGGCGGATGCTGATCGAGCGACACGACGGCGAGGAGGACTTCACGATCACCACTCAGACCGAGATGCTCGACGTGATGGGCCGGGTGATGGGCATCATCAGCGTCGCGGTCGGCGGGATCGGCGCGATCTCGCTGGTCGTCGGCGCGATCGGGATCCTGACCATGATGTGGATCTCGGTCAACGAGCGCACCGCCGAGATCGGGCTGGCCAAGGCGCTCGGCGCGGGCTCGGGGCAGATCCTGAGCCTGTTCCTGCTCGAGGCGGCGCTGCTGTCGCTGATCGGCGGCGTGCTGGGGGTCGCCGCAGGCGTCGGCCTCGCGCGAGCGATTCGCCTGTTCCTGCCCGGACTGCCCGTCCAGACGCCGCTGCGCTACGTGGTCGCCGCGCTCGCGGTCAGCCTGGTGGTGGGCCTGCTCAGCGGCGCGCTGCCGGCGCGGCGCGCGGCGGCGCTCGATCCGGTCGAGGCGCTGCACGCGGAGTGAGCGGGACCGCGGCGACGGAGCACGCGCCCCGCCGCCGCAGCATCGAGAATCACCGATCGCTCAGCGCTGGAGCACCAGCGGCGCGGCCAGCTCGATGGCGATCACCGTTCCGCCGGGGATCTCCACTTCCTGGCCCTCGGTCTTGGCGGCCACGGCGGCTCCGGCCGCCGCGCCGACGATCGCGCCGATCAGGGCGCCCTTCTTGCGGTCCTTGTCCTTCAGCTCGCGGCCGAGCAGCGCGCCGGCGCCCGCCGCGCCGCCGATCGTCGCGGCGTCCTTCTTGGTCTCGCTCTTGCCCTCCTCGGCGAACACCGCGTTGAGCGCGGCGCTGCGGCCCGAGGGCAGCTCGAGCGAGGTGAACTCGAGACCGAGCCTGGCCCGGCCGCCGATCTTCTTCAGCGAGACCGCCTCGGTCACGGTGCCGAACACCGTCGACCCGGCGGGGATCACCACCTCGCCGTTCTGGACCACGTCGTAGGCCAGCCGGGCCCGGAACGGATCGCCGGCCACGGCGGTGGCGCTGGACAGCGTGTCCAGGAACTCCACGTCGAGCAGCGTTCCGGCGGCCACGGTCACCGGCGGGGGCGCGGGGGCGGCGGGCTGCTGCGCGGGCGGAGCGGGGGCCGGCGCCCCGGCGGTGTCGGCGGCCGGCTTGGGCGTCGAGCGCGGCTTCGGCGTCGCGGCCGGCTTGGGCGCCGGGGCCGGCGGCTCCAGCGGTGCCTGGTCGAGCGCCGGGTCGGAGCCGGAATCACCGGCGGGCGTGTCGTAACCGGTCTCGTCGGTGGCCGGCTCGACCTGCGGGGCCGGTCCGCTGCAGCCTGCGGCCACGGCGGCGAGCAACCCGAGCACGAGCAGACCCGAGATCACATGGAAGCGTCGTGTCATCGTGAACCTCCTGGCGGAGCCCCGCGCGCCGGAACGTGGACGCGGGGAAAACGGGAACGGCGTGTCGCGGCCGGCTCCGCCGGCACGGCCGGAACGGTTCGCTCCGGCTGCCGGACAGCCTATCGCACGGGCGCTCGGGCCGCCAAGACGGGACCGGATTTACGGTCCCTGTCGCCGTAAGGCGACGCCCTGTTGTTCACAAGCAGACACGGAGTGTCCGAAAAAGGCTGTCTTTCTCGTGGGATTCCGTGCTTTCGCCGTGGTACCGGAATTGCAATGTACGGGGGTGGAGCGACGGTCGGGCCTTTTCGGCCCCCGTCCCCGGCAAGCAGGAGGCCGCCATGAAAGACAAAACCCTCGACCCGATGAAGCGCCGGTACGACGAGGCGGACGAGCGCCAGGACGCCGAGGGATCGGTGGAACGGCTCGAGCCTCCTCGCTACGTGATCCGCGTCCGGCCGGAGACCGCCACCAGCGACACGTTGACGCTCGGCGAGTGGGCGCTGCTGTCGCAGTTCCCCAGGAGCTACGAGTGGACGGTCGTCCCGGGACCCGACATGCCGCAATAGCGGGCACGGTAGAATCCGGGGGCCGGCAGGTCCGGCTCCCGGAGGTCCCGTGTTCGAAGCGGAATCGAGTCCCTACCTGGTGACGCCCGATCGTCCGTCGGACGTCGCGAAAGCGCCCACCGGCCCCCCCGAGGACGCCCCCGGCCGCAAGGCGTGCAAGAAGCGGCTCAAGCAGCTGCGCCGCGAGCTGGCCGAGCTGCAGCGCGTGCTGTACGCCGACAACCGGCACGCCGTGCTGCTGATCTTCCAGGCCATGGACGCCGGCGGCAAGGACGGCACGATCCGCGCCGTGCTGCGCGGCGTCAACCCCGCCGGCTGCCAGGTCTTCTCGTTCAAGCGCCCCAGCACCGAGGAGCTGGACCACGACTTCCTGTGGCGCACCGCGGTGCGCCTGCCCGAGCGCGGCCGCATCGGCGTGTTCAACAGGAGCTACTACGAGGAGGTGCTGGTGGTGCGGGTCCATCCGGCGATCCTCGAGGCCCAGCGCTTGCCGGGACCGATCGACCCGGAATCGATCTGGCGGCAGCGGTTCGAGTCGATCCGCGACCACGAGCGGCACCTGGCCCGCAACGGCACCGTGGTGCTCAAGTTCTGGCTCAACGTCTCCAGGGAGGAGCAGCGCCGGCGCTTCTTGGCTCGTCTCGACGAGCCCGAGAAGCACTGGAAGTTCGCGGCCGGCGACGTGCGCGAACGCGGCCACTGGGACGACTACATGACGGCCTACCGCGAAGCGCTGGCCGCCACCTCGAAACCCTGGGCGCCGTGGTACGCCGTACCCGCCGACGACAAGCCCTTCGCGCGGCTGGCCGTGGCCGAGATCATCGTCGGCGCGCTGCGCTCGTTGGATCTTGCCTACCCGCAGGTTGCCGACGAGGAGCGCGCCCGGTTCGCCGAGATGCGGTCGCTGCTGGAGGGCGAGACCCCGTGACCCCGGAGGCGCCGCGTGCGCTGGCTGGTCGGTGACGTCCAGGGCTGCGCGCGCGAGCTGGACCGGCTGCTCACCGAGGTGCGCTTCGACCCGGCGCGCGACGAGCTGTGGTGCCTCGGCGACCTGATCAACCGTGGCCCCGACTCGCTGGCCGCCCTGCGGCTGTGGCGCGACGTCGGCGGGCGCGGGCTGCTCGGCAACCACGACGTCAGCGCATTGCTGGCGTTCTCGGGTACGAAGCCCAAGTCGCTGCCCCTGCTGCGCGAGCTGTTCGAGGCCCCGGATGCCGGCGAGCTGATGGCGGCGCTGCGCGCGCTGCCGGTGCTGGTGCACCTGCCGGCGGCCGGTGACGGGCCCGAAGCCTGGATCGTCCACGCGGGGATCCACCCGCGTTGGAAGGACCTCCACGCCGTCGCCGCCGCGCTCGACCGCGGGCCCCACGACGACGACTGGCTGCGCAGCGCGGAGGTGCGCTTCGCCACGCGCGCGCGCTGTTGCGCGCCGGACGGCCGGCTCGCCGACCACAGCGGGGCCGCGGAAGACTGCCCCGACGGCTTCCGGCCCTGGGACGAGTACTACCGCGGAGGCACGCTGGTCGTGCACGGACACTGGGCGGCGCGCGGCCACTACCGCGCCCGGCGGGTGATCGGGCTCGACTCGGGCTGCGTCTACGGGGGCGGGCTGACGGCGTGGTGCCAGGACGAAGACCGGATCGTCCGGGTGTCCTCGTCTCCCACGGTTTGAAAAACGGCGCTCAGGCTGTACCTTGGCACGGGGCCCTCCCGGGAGTCGTCGCGTGAGCAAGGATGGTGCGCAGCCGGCGGCGCAGACGCTGCCGCCCGAGGCGTTCGTGAACCGCGAGCTGAGCTGGCTCGGCTTCGCGCGCCGCGTGATCGCGCTGGCGCGCAGCGCCGAGGTCCCGCTGCTGGAGCGGATCAAGTTCGCCGGGATCGCCGGCATGCTCCACGACGAGTTCTTCATGAAGCGCATCAGCGGGCTGAAGCGCCTGATCGACAAGCGCTCCGGCAAGCTCTCCCCCGACGGACGCACGCCGCTCGAGGAGTTCGACGCCTGCCGCGCCGAGCTGGTCGACCAGGTCGCGGACCTGGCCGCGCTGATCGGCGACGATCTCCGTCCGGCGCTGGCCGCGGAGGGCCTCCCGCTGCTCGATCACGACGCGCTGGGCAAGAAGCAGCGTAACCGGCTGCGCAAGTACTTCCGCGACTCGGTGATGCCGATCCTGACTCCGCTGGCGGTCGATTCCGAGCACCCGTTCCCGTTCATCGCCAACCTCGGCCTGAACATGGCCGTGCTGCTGTCCGACGCCAAGGGGCGCGAGAGGTTCATCCGCATCGAGATCCCGGCCAATCGTCCGCGCTGGGTCCGGGTGGATGCCGGCTTCGTGCCGCTGGAGCAGGTGATCGCCGCGAACCTCGACCTGGTCTTTCCCGCCATCGAGACCCAGGGCATCTACCTGTTCCGGGTCACCCGCGGCGCCGAGGGCCGCACCCCCGAGCGCACGGCGGACCTGCGCGAGGACGAGTGGCGGTTCCCGGGCAGCGTGATCCAGCAGGTCGGCGCCGAGCTCAAGGCGCGCCGGTTCGCTGGCGTGGTGCGGCTGCAGCTCGACGCCGACGCGCCGAAGAAGTTCCGCAAGTGGCTGGCGCGGCAGCTCGGGATCGGTCCGCAGGACGTCTATCCGACCGAGCACTTCATCGGCCTCAGGGACCTGCTGGAGCTCGAGATCGAGGGTCGACCGGAACTGCGCTTCGCGCCCCATCGCCCGGTCACCCACCCGCGCCTGCGCGCGCTCGACGCCGGGGATGCCGGGGCGATCTTCGACGAGATCTCTCGCGGCGACCTGCTGCTGCACCATCCCTACCACAGCTTCGACAGCTCGGTGCTGCGGTTCATCGAGTCCGCGGCGATCGACCCCGAGGTGCTGGCGATCAAGCTCACGATCTACCGCACCAGCGCGGACTCCCCGATCGTCAAGGCGCTGGCCGAGGCCTCGCGGCGCGGCAAGCAGGTCGCGGTGCTGGTCGAGGTGACGGCGCGCTTCGACGAGGCGCCCAACATCGCCTGGGGCAAGTACCTCGAACGCGAGGGTGTTCACGTCGCCTACGGGGTGGAGCGGCTCAAGACGCACGTCAAGCTGGCGCTGGTGGTGCGCCAGGAGAGCGGCCGGGTGCGCCGCTACGCCCACGTCGGCACCGGCAACTACCACACCGGGACGGCGCGGATCTACGAGGACGTCGGCATGCTGACTGCCGACGAGGAGCTGTGCGGCGACGTGGCGGCGGTGTTCAACTCGCTGACCGGCGCCACGCCCTACGACGGTTACACGCGGCTGCTGGTGGCGCCGGACAACATGCGCCGCCGGTTCACCGAGCTGATTCGGCGCGAGGCCGAGCACGCGCGGGCCGGACGACCCGCCGGCATCGACGCCAAGATGAACCAGCTGCAGGACCCCGGGATCATCGCCGAGCTGTACGGGGCCAGCCGCGCCGGCGTGCCCGTGCGGCTCAACGTGCGCGGCCTGTGCTGCCTGCGCCCCGGGGTCGCGGGGCTCTCCGAGAACATCCGCGTGTTCTGCGTGGTCGGCCGGTTCCTCGAGCACAGCCGGATCTACCGCTTCACCAACGGCGGCGAGCCGGAGCACTACCTCGGCTCGGCCGACTGGATGCGCCGCAACCTGAGCAACCGCGTCGAGACGATCGCCCCGGTCCGCGACCCGCGGCTGCAGCGCGAGCTGGACCTGTTGCTGCTGGTCTACGAGCGCGACAACGCCACCGCCTGGGACTGCCAACCCGACGGCACGTACGTGCGTCGCGTGCCGCGCGTCGGCGAGGAGCGGATCGCGGCCCAGGAGTCGTTCCTGCGGCTGGCCGCGCGAGGCGACGCGGCAGCAGAGACGGAGCTGCCGGCCAAGACCGCCCGCTAGCCCAGACCGCCAAGCAGCTTCGGCGTCACGAGCCAGCGCAGCGTCCCCAGACCCGGCGTGGCCTCGGACCAGCGGCCGATCTCGAAGTCGATCCGCGCCAGCGCCGCGGTCGGGAACCGCACGCGGCCGCCGCCGATCATCAGCTCCGCGAACAGCGACCACGTCGGCTCGTGTCCGGCCAGCAGCAGCGTCTCGACGTCGTCCGGCGCGGCGTGAACGGCCTGCAGCAGCTCGTCCGCCGATGCTCCGTAGAGCAGGCGGGTCAGCTCCACCTCGCAGCTCCAACCGCCGGCCCGCATCGCCAGCTCGACCGTGTCGCGTGCCCGGCGGGCCGAGGAGCTGACGATCCGTTGCGGGGGCCGTCGGAGCCCCGCGATCAGCACTCCGATCCGGCGCGCGTCCCGGCGCCCGCGCTCGGACAGCGGACGGTCGTGGTCCGGCCCGTAATCGGCGTCCCAGTCCGACTTGGCGTGCCGCAGCAGCAGCAAACGCTTGCTCACGATCGTGGGCCCGCGCCCGGCCCCGTCAGCCGCGCGATCCGCTCCGGGTTGGCCGCGTCGTCGAACCGCTCGAAGCGTTCGAAGAAGCCTGCCCGGACGCGCAGCTCGCGGCGGTGCAGCCGCTCGACCAGGCGCCCCAGCGCGAGCAGGGCGTCCGGCCCGGCCTGCCCCGCCTCGTGCAGCTCCCGCGCGAAGCGCTCCAACGACTCCTGCTGCACGCTCAGGTCGTTCAGCGCGCCCAGCGTGTCCTGGAGCTTCTTCAGCTCCCGGACCAACGGGTCGAGCTCGGCGGCCGGGTACAGGCCGCGGAAGAACTCGAGCAGGTAGCGCAATTTCTTGCCGTCGATCCGCAGGCGATGCAGCGCCGCGGCCGGCGAGTCCGGGTCGATCGCGCGACCGCGGTCGAGCAGCCGGGCGAACCGGCGCTCGATCGACGCGGACGCGACCTCGCGCACGGGTCGTGCGGCGTCGGGGCCCGCCCCGGACTCGTCCCGGTCGTCGATCCAGGCGTTCCAGCCCTCGATCAGCTTCCGGTAACGCGCCGACCGCAAGACCCGGGCGACGCGCTGCTGCTCGGCCCGCTTGCGCCGGATCAGCAAGCGCTCCAGCGGGTCGAGCCGGCCCCGCACCGACTCCGGAAGCTCGTTGCGGTACTCGTCGAGCTGGCCGAGCTGCACGTCGAGGTCCCGCGCCGGGCCGGTCACCGAGCCCAGCCACCGGAACTCCTCGCGGAATCCGGCGACCTGCTCGCCCCCCAGCACGCCCTTGAGCTGGCCCAGGCAGGTCCGCGTGCGGCGCACCGCGACGCGGAAGTCGTGCAGGAACTCGGGATCCCCGCCGGTCGCGGCGCCCTTCTCGTTGGCGCGGATCGCCTCCAGCAGGCCCCGCAGCACCCGTCGCACGGCGGCCCCGGCGGACAGTCCGGGATCGAGCGCGCTGCTGGTCGTTTCGAGCTTCATCGGTTCCCGTGCCCCGCGGCCATTCTGCCACGACGGCGGCGGAAACGCGGATTGAGGCCAATTAACGTCGAATTAACTTGCGGCTAACACACGCCTAAACCCGCTACTCTCTAATCTCCGCATCCCGAAAGCGCTCAAGGAGGTACGTGGAATGAGATCTGGAACGGGCAGCGCGGTAGCTCGCGCGGTGGTGTCGGGCCTCGTGGCGGCTCTCGCGATGGCGCCGGCGGCCGTGGCCGCCGACGACGACTGGAAGGTCAAATGGGATAACGGCTTCAAGGTCGAGTCGGCCGACGGCGACTTCAAGCTCAAGTTCGGCGGACGGCTCCAGGCGGATTGGACGTTCGTCGACCCCGACGCCGACCTCGAGGCCGCGTTCCCCGGCATCGTCGACGGCAACGAGTTCCGCCGCGCCCGGCTGTTCTTCTCGGGCACGGTCTACGACAAGGTCGAGTTCAAGGCGCAGTACGACTTCGCCGGCGGCGAGACCGACATCAAGGACCTCTACGTCGGCGTCCTGGACACGCCGGTCGGCAACATCCGCGTCGGCCACTTCAAGGAGCCGTTCAGCCTCGAGGAGCTGACCAGCAGCAAGTACATCACGTTCCTGGAGCAAGCGTTGCCGGTCGAGGCGTTCGCCCCCAGCCGCAACACCGGGATCATGCTCCACGACCACCGGGGCGACCGGCTGACCTGGGCCGTCGGCGCGTTCCGCGAGTCGGACGACTTCGGCGTGACCGACAACGCCGCCAGCGGCAAGCTCAACGTGACCGCACGCGTCACCGGCCTCCCGCTGTACGAGGAGGACGGCCGGCGCATGATCCACGTCGGGGCGGGGGTCAGCCAGAAGGACTTCGGCGTGGACGAGTTCCGGTTCCGCGCCCGGGCCGAGGTGCACCAGCTCGAGGACCGCTTCGTCGACACCGACGACTTCGCCGCGGAGGAGGTCAACCTGTACAACCTGGAGCTGGCCGGCGTGTTCGACCGCTTCTGGTTCGCGGCCGAGCACATCGCCGCCGACGCCGACGCGAGCCTGCTCGGGGATCCGGGCTTCGACGGCATGTACGTCCAGGCCGGCGTGTTCCTGACCGGCGGCGACTACCGGCGCTACAAGACCTCTGCCGGCGCCTGGGACCGCATGAAACCCGGCCGCAACTTCGGCCAGGGCGGCCCCGGGGCGATCGAGATCGCGGCGCGCTACTCGTCGATCGACCTGAGCGACGGGCTGATCGCGGGTGGCGAGCAGGACAACCTGTCGCTGGCGCTGAACTGGTACCTCAACCCGGTCACCCGCTGCATGATCAACTGGGTCCGGGCGGACGTGGACGGCGTCGGCGAGGGCGACTTCTTCCTGGCCCGCGTGCAGCTCGACTTCTGATCGCGCAATTAACACCGATTTAACCCGCTGTTTACCGCCGGCTCAAACGGTTGCTCTTTAATGGACCTCGAGACGAGTGGCTTTCTCAGAGGACCAGGCATGAAGCACTTTCTGAAGTACGCGCCGGTCGCCCCGCTGGCGATCGTGCTCGGCGGGACCGCGCTGGCCCAGGCCGTGCAGGTCGACCCCGCGCTCCCGCCCTACGCCAAGGTCAGCGGGGTCTCGGGCAACCTCAGCTCCGTCGGCTCCGACACCCTGAACAACCTGATGACGCTGTGGGCCGAGGGATTCCGCAAGCTGTACCCCAACGTGCGGATCCAGATCGAGGGCAAGGGCTCCTCGACCGCGCCGCCGGCGCTGATCGAGGGCACGGCCCAGATCGGCCCGATGAGCCGGGCCATGAAGTCGACCGAGCTCGACGCCTTCGAGAAGAAGTTCGGCTACAAGCCGACCCAGATCGCCGTCGCCGTCGACGCGCTGGCGGTGTACGTCAACAAGGACAACCCGCTGGACAAGCTGACGCTGACGCAGGTCGACGCGATCTTCTCCAAGACGCGGAAGTGCGGCAGCACCGGCGAGATCGACTCCTGGGGTGCCGTCGGCCTCGGCGGCGGGTGGTCGAGCCGGCCGATCAGCATCTACGGCCGCAACTCGGCCTCCGGCACGTACGGCTACTTCAAGAGCGTCGCGTTGTGCAAGGGCGACTACAAGGACGAGGTCAAGGAGCAGCCCGGCTCGGCCTCGGTGGTCCAGGGCATCAACGAGGACATCAACGGCATCGGCTACAGCGGGATCGGCTACAAGACCTCCGGCGTCAAGACGCTGGCGATCGCGAAGAAGGCCGGCGAGCCGTTCTACGGCACCGACGCGGAAACCGTGCTTTCGGGCAAGTACCCGCTGTCGCGCTACCTCTACCTGTACATCAACAAGGCGCCCAACAAGCCGCTGGACCCGATGGTCCGCGAGTTCGTCAAGTTCGTGCTCTCCCGGGAAGGCCAGGAGGTCGTGGTCAAGGACGGCTACCTGCCGATGTCGAGCACCATGGCCGGCAAGCAGATCGCCGGCACGCTGCAGTAACCACGCGGGTCGGGAGGCGCCGCCGCATGGCCTCGAACGCCCAGACCGCACCCGCGCCGCAACCGGCGGCTGAGACGCCGCCCCGGCGCAACGCCGGCGACTCCCGCACCTCGCGCCGGCGCCTGTGGACCGATCACGTCGCGCGCTGGCTGGTCACCGCCGGCGGCCTGGCGATCATCGCCAGCATCCTGGGCATCCTGCTGTTCATCCTCGCCGAGATCTGGCCGCTGATGCGCGGCGCGCGGGTCTCGGCCGAGGCCGAGCTGTGGCCCGCCGGCGCCACGTTCCCGGCGCTGCTGACGGACGAGTACAAGACGCACGTCGCGACCGTGCGCGACGATGGCGTGCTCGAGGTTCGCCGGCTGTCCGACGGCGCGGTCGTCCACGAGGCCGTGGTGACCGACCGTCCGCTGCTCGCCGTGCGCGCGGAGCCCGGGCAGCAGCTGTTCTCGGCCGCGACCGCGGACCGGGCGGTGCTCGCCGTGCCGCTCGTATGGCAGGTCTCGTTCTCCGGCAGCGAGCGCGTGATCACCCCGGCGGTCGGCGAGACCGTGGTGTTCGCGCTGCCCGAGGACGCCACGCCGATCCGCGCCCACGCCGCCCGGCTCGACGAGCAGGGCGCCGGCGCCGCGGCGGCGGTGCTGGAGGACGGCTCGCTGGTCGTGATCGCGCGCGAGGTCGAGGTGAACCTGTTCAGCGGGGAGACCACGGAGACCTTCTCCACGGGTCGCGCCGCCGCCCCGCCGGGAATCGTCGCGCTGCAGCTCGACCCGGACCGGCGGAACGCCTATGCCGGGACGGCCTCGGGCGAGCTGGCCTGGTGGCGCATCGATGACGAGCAGCCGGCACCGCCCGAGGTCGTTTCCGGAAGCTCGCCGGTGACCGCGCTGAGCCTGCTGATCGGCGGTCGCTCGCTGGTCGTCGGGCGAAGCGACGGCGCGCTGGAGATCTGGTTTCCGGTGCGGCAGGCCGACGAGACCTTCCGGCTGACCCGCATCCGCGACTTCGTAGGCACGCGCGGCGCGATCGCCGGCATCACGCCGTCGCGCAGGGACAAGGGCTTCTTCGCGCTCGACCGAGACGGCGGGCTGGGGTTGTACTACTCGACCTCGGAACGCACGTTGTGGACGGGCGACTCTCCGGTGCGCGACGCCACCGCGCTGTTCTACACGCCCAAGGCCGACGGCCTGCTGGTGGGCGGAACGGGGCGCCTCGCCGCTTTGGCCGTGCACAATCCGCACCCCGAGATCTCGTGGCGCGGCCTGTTCGGCAAGATCTGGTACGAGGGCTACGAGCGGCCGGAGTACGTCTGGCAGTCCTCCGGCGGCACCGACGAGTTCGAGCCCAAGCTCAGCCTGACCCCGTTGATGGTCGGCACGCTCAAGGGCACCGTCTACTCGCTGCTGCTGGCGATTCCGCTCGGGGTGCTCGGGGCGATGTACACCTCGCAGTTCATGCACCCCTCGTTCAAGCGCTACGTCAAGCCGACCGTCGAGATCATGGCGGCGCTGCCCAGCGTGGTGCTGGGGTTTCTGGCCGGGCTGTGGCTGGCGCCGCGCATCGAGCGCGTGATGCCGGCGCTGATGTTGATGCTGATCGTGTTGCCGCTGATCGTGCTGGCGGCGGGCTTCGTGTGGCGGGCGGTCCCGCGAGTCCTGCGCAACCGCTTCCCGCTGGGCGCCGAGGTCCTGCTGTACATGGTCGCGATCCTGGCCGGCATCGGGATCTGCTTTCAGCTCGGCGGATGGTGGGAAGCGCTGTTGTTCGGCGGCGACTTCCAGGCCTGGCTGCTGGAGACGTCGGGGCTGCGCTACGACCAGCGCAACGCGATCGTCGTCGGGCTGGCGATGGGCTTCGCGGTGATCCCGATCATCTTCTCGATCGCCGAGGACGCGTTCTCCAACGTTCCGCGCAACCTGGTCGCCGGCTCGCTGGCGCTGGGCGCCAACCGCTGGCAGACCGTGACCCGCGTGGTGCTGCCGACGGCCAGCCCGGGCATCTTCTCCGGGATCATCGTCGGTTTCGGCCGCGCCGTCGGCGAGACGATGATCGTGCTGATGGCCACCGGCAACACGCCGATCATGGACTGGAACCCGTTCAACGGCTTCCGCACGCTGTCGGCCAACATCGCGGTCGAGATCCCCGAGGCGCCCCACGGAGGCACGCTCTACCGCACGTTGTTCCTGGCCGCGCTGATGCTGTTCGTGATCACGTTCCTGATCAACACGTTCGCGGAGCTGATCCGGCAGCGGCTGCGCAAGCGCTACTCCCAGCTGTGAGCGACGAGCGATGAGCACCCGGCAGGCGAGAAGGAGCGACCGGCTCGGCGACGGGCTGACCGCGCTGTGCGGCGGCGCCCTGGCGTTGAACCTGCTGTTCGTGCTGGCGCTGCTGGCGGTGCTGGCGGTCAACGGCCTGGGCTACTTCTGGCAACGGCCGCTGGTCGAGCTCGAGCTGGCCGGCGGCGGACGCGTGCTGGGCGAGGTGCTGGAGCGGGAGGCGATCCCGGCGAGCGGGGGCGGCGCGGGCGACTCCGGCGCGACGCGGATCCGGGTCAAGACCGGCAACCGCGACCTGACCGGCGAGGACTTCGTCTGGATCGACGAGACCGAGATCGTCGGCCGGCAGCGTCCCCAGGACGCGGTGCTGCTGGAACGCCTCGAGTGGGGCAACTTCCACGGCTACCTGGTCGAGCTGCGGCGTGGCGACGACGTGCTGGTGACGGGCGCGGACGAGGTGCGGCAGGCCTTCGGTCCGCTGCACGAGCTGAAGCTCGAGCAACGCGAGGAGATCGAACGGCTGGAGCGGGGCGCGATCGGCGACGTCAACTACCGCCTGGAGCAGCTGCGGCTCGCGGACCGGCGCCTCGACCTGGGCGGTGACGGCGACCCCGCCGAGCGCTTGCGGATCGCCGACGAGCGGCGGAAGGCCGAGGCCGAGTACGAGGCGCTGTCGCGGCGGCTGTTCGCGCTGCGCGACGACCTGGCCGCCGAGACCGTGGTGCTGCGGTCCGCGGACGGGACGCGCAAGGAACTCCCGGTCGGTTACGTGGTACGGGCGGTCTATCCCAACGCGATGGACACGGCGGACCTGCTGCGGCTGTACGCCTCGCGGATCTGGGAGTTCGTGGCCGACGACCCCCGCGAGTCGAACACCGAGGGCGGCATCTTCCCGGCGATCTTCGGCACGGTGCTGATGGTGTTCATCATGTCGTTCGCGGTGGCGCCGCTGGGCGTGCTGGCCGCGTTGTACCTGCGCGAGTACGCCAAGCAGGGACCGCTGGTGCGGATGGTGCGGATCGCCGTCAACAACCTGGCCGGGGTGCCCTCGATCGTGTTCGGCGTGTTCGGCCTGGGCTTTTTCGTCTACCTGGTCGGCGGCTCGATCGACCGGCTGTTCTACGCCGAGGCCCTGCCGACGCCGACCTTCGGAACCGGCGGTATCCTGTGGGCCAGCCTGACGCTGGCGCTGCTGACGGTGCCGGTGGTGATCGTGGCCACCGAGGAGGGCCTGGCTGCCGTCCCGCGGATCGTCCGCGAGGGCTCGCTGGCGCTGGGCGCGACGAAGTGGGAGACCACCTGGCGGGTCGTGGTGCCGGCGGCGGCACCCGGTATCCTGACCGGGCTGATCCTGGCCATGGCGCGGGCGGCGGGCGAGGTGGCGCCGCTGATGATCGTCGGCATGGTCAAGCTGGCGCCCGCGCTGCCGGTCGATGCCTACTTCCCGTACATCCACCTCGAGCGGAAATTCATGCACCTCGGCTTCCACATCTACGACGTCGGCTTCCAGAGCCCCAACGTCGAGGCGACCAAGCCGCTGGTGTTCGCCACAGCGCTGCTGCTGATCGGGGTGGTGACGTTGATGAACCTGGTGGCGATCGGGGTGCGCAACCACCTGCGCAAGAAGTACGCGTCGAGCAGCGTGTAGCCGTCGCGATGAGGTACCGCCGATGTTGAAGTCGCCCGAGGCGCCCGCCGCACCCGCGGTCACGGCCACGCCTCCCGGTGATCCGGCGATCACGCCGGAGATCGGTCCCGAGGTCCTCGACGTGCGCGCGCTGTCGCTGTGGTACGGCGCGACGCAGGCGCTGCACGAGATCACGCTCAACATCCCCGACAAGCAGATCACCGCCTTCATCGGCCCCTCCGGCTGCGGCAAGTCGACGCTGCTGCGCTGCTTCAACCGGCTCAACGACCTGATCGACGAGGTGCGGATCGAGGGCGACATCCTGTTCGAGCGGCAGAGCATCTACGATCCCCAGGGCGACGTGAACGCGCTGCGCAAGCGGATCGGGATGGTGTTCCAGAAGTCCAACCCGTTCCCCAAGTCGATCTACGAGAACATCGCCTACGGCGCCCGGATCCAGGGCATCAAGTCCAAGGGCCGGCTGGACGAGATCGTCGAGCGCAGCCTGCGCGGCGCGGCGCTGTGGGACGAGGTCAAGGACCGGCTGCAGCAGAGCGCCCTCGGTCTCTCGGGCGGCCAGCAACAGCGCCTGTGCATCGCGCGGGCGATCGCGATCGAGCCCGAGGTGATCCTGCTCGACGAGCCCTGCTCGGCGCTGGACCCGATCGCCACCGCCAAGATCGAGGAATTGATGCTCGACCTCAAGCGCGACTACACGCTGGTGATCGTGACCCACAACATGCAGCAGGCCTCGCGCATCTCGGACTTCACCGCGTTCATGTACCTGGGGCGCTTGATCGAATACCAGGAAACGGAGAAACTGTTCATCAACCCGATCAAGAAGCAGACCGAGGACTACATCACGGGACGCTTCGGCTAGGGCGGCGCGGCCGGAAACGGCCGGAGGAGCCATGGACAGCAAGCAGCAGACCCACTTCCACGAGCAGCTCGAACAGCTGCAGCAGAAGATCCTGCGCCTCGGCGGGATGGTCGAGGAGGCGATCGGCAAGTCGGTGCGCGCGCTGACCGAGCGCGATTCCGAGCTCGGCCGGCAGGTGCTCGAGGGCGACCGCGCCATCGACGCGATCGAGCTGGAGATCGACGAGGACTGCATGGAGCTGCTGGCGCGGAACCAGCCGATGGCCCGCGACCTGCGCCTGATCGCCACCGCGATGAAGATCACGCCGGATCTCGAGCGGATCGCCGACCACGCCGTCAACATCAGCGAGCGGGCGATCGAGCTGAACGAGGAACCGCCGCTGGCCGCGCTGGTCGACATCCCGGAGATGGCGCGCCGGGCCCAGACGATGGTGCGCGGTGCGCTGGACGCCTTCGTGCGGTCCGATGCCGGGGCGGCGCGCGAGGTGATCCGGATGGACGACGACATGGACGCGCGGATGGAGCAGGTGTTCCGCGTGCTGCTGTCGCACATGCTGGAGAACCCGCAGACCGTCAGCCGCTCGCTGCGGCTGACCTTCGTGGCCAAGTACTTCGAGCGCATCGCCGACCAGGCCACGAACATCTGCGAGCTGGTGATCTACGCGGTCGAGGCGCGGGTGATCAAGCACCCCCGGTTGCGGGACCGCGGCTGATGCCCCGCGTCCTCATCATCGAGGACGACGAGGACATCGCCCTCTCGATCAAGTACAACCTGGAGCAGGAAGGCGGGTTCTCGGTCGTCAGCGTCGCCGACGGGGAGCAGGGGTTGCGGGCCGCGCTGGACGACCCGCCGGCCCTGGTGCTGCTCGACCTCAACCTCCCGGGCGTCGACGGGCTCGAGGTCTGCAAGCAGCTCCGCGCCACGGCCGCCACGGCCGCGGTGCCGATCATCATGCTCACCGCCCGGGTCGAGGAGGCGGAGCGGGTCGGCGGCCTCGAGCTGGGGGCCGACGACTACATCACCAAGCCGTTCTCGATCAAGGAGCTCGTGGCCCGGGTGCGCGCGGTGCTGCGTCGCAGCGGCGGAGCCGGCACGGATCGCGACGTGCTGTCCGCGGGGCCGCTGACGGTCGATCCGGACGCGCGGCGCGTGACCCTCGACGCCGCCGAGATCGCGCTGACCCGCCGCGAGTTCGACCTGCTGGCCGACCTGCTGCGGCACCGCGGCCGCGTGCGGACCCGCGAGCGGCTGCTCGAGCACGTCTGGGGCTACGTGCACGCCGGCGAGACGCGCACCGTGGACGTGCACATCCGCCAGCTGCGCAAGAAGCTCGGTCCGCCGGTCGACGGCTGGATCGAGACGGTCGTCGGCGTGGGCTACCGCTTCCGGGGATCGTCATGAAACTGCGGCGCCAGCTGTTGTGGGTCCTGATCGGTGTGTTGTTGGCCGGATCGCTGGCGGCCGCCCTGGGCGGGGTGTGGGTGTTGCGCCTGGCGGTCCGCGACAACTTCGCCGGGCGGTTGCGAGCGGAGACCGCGACGTTGGCGCGCTGGATCACCGAGACTCCCGCCACCGATCCCCAGCGTTTCGCCGAGAACGCCGCGGCCCGCCTGGGAGCGCGGGTCACGCTGATCGCGGCCGACGGCCGGGTCGTCGCGGACTCGGCCAAGGACCGCGAGGGCGTGCGGCTGATGGACAACCACCTCGGCCGGCCCGAGATCCAGGCCGCGATGCGGCGCGGGTTCGGCGAGAGCCTGCGGCTGTCCGCCTCGACCAACGTCGAGTACTTCTACAGCGCACACCGGATCGAGGGCTCGGGACCCGTGGCCTACGTGCGGCTGGCGCTCCCGGCTGCCGACATCTCGGTGGTCCAGGCCCGGTACGCCGGATGGCTGTCGCTGGTCGTGATCGGTACGCTGCTGGTGATGGCGGCGATCGCGATCTTCGGCGTCCGGGCGATGTCGAAGCCGCTGGAGCGGATGAGCGCGACCGCCGAGCGGATCGCCGCCGGCGATCTGGCGCTCGAGGCCGCCGAACGCGGGCCGGACGAGGTGCGGCGACTCGCCGGATCGCTGAACCGCATGAAGCGCACGCTGCTGGAGCAGGTCGCCGAGGCGGAGCGCGAGCGTTCGCTGCTGTCCTCGGTCGTCTCGGACATGCAGGAGGGGCTGCTGCTGGTCGGCCCCGACCTGCGGGTGCGGCTGTGCAACCGCGCGCTGCGGGAGATCTTCGAGCTGCCGCGCGACCCCGCCGGAGCGCTGCTGGCCGAGGTGGTCCGCCACCCGGCGGTGGTACGCGTCATCGAGCGGGCCCTGGCGAGGGGGCGGGAGATCCGCGAGTCGGTGACCCGGTTCCCCGGCTCGGGCCGTTCGTTCGACGTCCACGCCACGCCGCTGTCTCCCGAGCTGGGGGTGATTGTACTGTTCTTCGACATCACGCGGCTGGAGCGGCTGGAAGGGGTCCGCCGGGAGTTCGTGGCCAACGTCTCGCACGAGCTGCGCACCCCGCTGACCTCGATCAAGGCGTTCGTCGAGACGCTGCTCGGGGGCGGGCTCGAGGACCGCGACAACGCGCTGCGCTTCTTGGGCATCATCGCCAAGCACGCCGACCGGATGCAGGCGCTGATCGACGACATCACCGACCTGTCGCGGATCGAGACCGGCGCGGTGGAGCTGGAGCTGGGGTCGGTGGACGCGGCGCAGCTGGCCCGCGAGGTGGTGACGCAGCTCCGGCCGCAGATCGAGCGGCACGGCGTGACGCTGGAAAATGAGCTCCCCGCCCCGTTCCCGGTCTGGACGGACCGGCGGCGGCTGGAACAGCTGCTGACGAACCTGATCGACAACGCGATCAAGTTCAACCGTCGCGGCGGCCGCGTCACGATCGGCGGTACGGCGCAGGGTCGCTGGACGACGCTGTTCGTCGAGGATACCGGGATCGGCATCCCCGAGGGCGCCCGCGACAAGATCTTCAACCGCTTCTACCGCGTGGACCCGGCGCGCTCGCGCGAGGCCGGCGGCACCGGCCTGGGGCTGGCGATCGTGAAGCACCTGATGTGGCTGCACGGGGGCCGGGTACGCGTCGACTCGGAGCTCGGCCGCGGCTCGCGCTTCACGCTGGAGTTTCCGACGGCCAATGGACGACGGGCCGCCGCCGGCCGGATCTGAACCGACGACGGCCCGCCCTGTCGGCCGTGGCCCACCGGGGTCCGGACCACGGACCTCAGTACTTGATCAACAGGCCTGCTCCGATGCTCACCGTGTCCGCGTCGTCGAGCCCCTCGACGTCGGACTGCAACTTCGACCAGCCGGCGCCGATGCTCAGCCCGGCGTGCTCGAACGGGTAGATCTTGATCCCGACCTCGGCGCCCATTTCCATGTCGTAGGTGTCGCCCAGGTCGCCTTCCAGCACCGCCAGCACCGCGGCGACGTACGGCGTCACGGTCTCCGAGCCGCCGAAGTTGAAGGCGTAGAACCCGCCCAGGCTGGTGCCGTCCACCGAGGAACTCTCGAA
This sequence comes from Candidatus Polarisedimenticolaceae bacterium, assembly GCA_041629655.1. GTDB lineage: Bacteria > Acidobacteriota > Polarisedimenticolia > Polarisedimenticolales > Polarisedimenticolaceae > JBFKMV01. Next base: position 24,559 of record JBFKMV010000003.1, on the reverse strand, counting down.
CACCTCGCCGCCGTCGAACTTGTCCCGGATGTAACCGAACGTGAAACCGAACTCGTGCCGGTCGGTGACCATCCAGCCGTAGGTCAGCACCAGCTCGGTCTGCTCCGTGGAGCCCAGGTCCAGCCCCTCCGACGAGCCGAAATCGGTGTCCGAGTAGCTCGCCCGCAGGCTCGCCTCGTGGTCGCCCTTCTCCAGCCCGTCGGCGGCGGCCGTGCCGGCCACCGCGATCATCAGCATCAACCCGATCAGCGCCTTGCGCATTTCGCCTCCTCAACTCGCGCGGTCGACGTCGAGATCAACGGAAAACTCCCCGGCGCGGGATCCGGCGCGGCGGCTGCCGCGTGGTTCCCGTGTCCTGGTCCTGCCCGTGGAAGTTCTTGGCATAGAATGCCGCCCAGGCCCGTGACTCCGTGGTGTGACAGGACAGGCACGCGAAGTCGATCGTGACCGCCGCGCGGCCCGAGCCGGTCAGGGCCACGAAGTTCCCGGCCTCGTTGAACATGTTCCCGTTGGTGGCGGTGTTGATCAGGAACAGGTGCGTCCGCACGTCGCCCTTGAACGGCCCCAGCGCGACCGCGGACTTGCTGGCAAACGGCATGTGGCAGTCGACGCAGTCCACGCCGAGCTTGTCCATCGGCGTGCCGGCATAGGACGCCGCGATCTCGCCGTGGCAGTCCTGGCACTCCGTGTGGATCGAGAACTCACCGCGCTTGTGCGGATCATGGCAGGAGACGCAGGTCAGTCCGGCATCCTCGTGCGGGCTGGCCCGCATCTCGTTGTATTGCTCGTGGTGCCGGATGAAGCCGCCGCTGGCCGGAATCGTGTCGGCGTCGCCGCGGATGTGGCACTGCCCGCACAGCTCCGACGAGCGGTCGATGTACCCGTGGACCTCGACACCCTCGGGACCGCGGGCGCTCGGTCCGTGGCAGGCCTCGCACTGGATGCCCGGCGCTGCCCAGGTGCCCTGGATGCCCGGCAGGCCGCCCTGGTTGCCCTCGGGCAGGAACCCGGTCGTGTGGCAGCGGCCGCAGTTGTACGGCAGCAGCTGGCCCGGGTTGTAGTCCGTCCAGGTGCCGGTGAGCATGTTGTACTGGTTCATGCCGGGCTCACCGTCCTCGGTCTCGGTGATGATGTACCCGTCGGTGTCCATGAACCGCACCTTCCACTTGTAGCCGCCGATGACGTAGCTGATGTCGTCCCAGCGGTAGCCGTCTGGCAGCGGGATTGGGCGGTTCCTGGCCCGCTCGGCCCGCATCAGCTTGTAGGGGTGTCCCGAGACACTGAACTCGGACCAGATCTGCTGGTGACAGCGGCCGCAGGTCTCCGAGCCGAGGTACGGCGAGCCGCCGTCCGGCGCGGGCGGTGCCTCGGCCTCGAGGCGGGCCAGTTCCTCGGCGACCTCTTCGATACCCCCGACGGCCGGAAACATGGCCGCCGCGAACAGGAAGGCCAGCGCCATCAGCGACATGGCGGATCTCGTGGCAAGCGCTCCGGTGGGGATTCTCATGCTCCGACCTCCTGCTCGACCCGGAATCTCGACCTTCGGGACGAAAGGTCGCGCCGCGCAGGCGGAATGGCCCTCGCTGATGCGACGCCTGGCGGCCCGGCCCCCCGCTCAGGCGGTCAATTCTCCGGTCCTGCGAGTGCCGAGTCAACGACTTTCGGGACCGGATCGGTGGAGATTGGGCCGGGGGTGCACGACGCCGCCAGCAACCCGTAGCGCAGCGCGCGCGTGCGATACGCGAGCAGCATGCGCGGCAAGGTGCGCGCGAACACGCGCTCGCGGTTGCGCGGCGACAGCACGTAGCGCAGGTAGGCGGGTTCCGCGAGCAGCCGCGCGACGGTGCGCCGCACGCAGATCGACCAGGTGCGCCGCACGCGGGAAGTCAGGTCCGCGAAGCGCTCGACCGTGAAGCCCGCCTCGCGCAACCAGGTCCGGTACTCGGACGCGGTACCCAGCGCCGGCAGCCGTCCCTCGCGGCAGATCGGCTCCAGCAGGTGCCGCACCTGCCACGGTCGCGGCCGCTCCGCGGCCAGCCAGGCGCAGACGACCAGGCGGCCCCGCGGCGCGAGCACGCGGTACGCCTCGCGCAGGCAGCCGCGCTTGTCGGCGATGTGCTCGGTGCTCTCGAGCGCCAGCACCACGTCGAACGAGCCGTCGGGGAAGTCGTTCTCCATCCAGTCCCCGAGCACGATCGACGCCGCGGGCTCCGCGGCCAGGGACCTCGCGTACGCGAACTGCGCCGGCGAGACCGTGATCCCGGTGACGGCGGCGCCGTACTCCGCGGCGAGCAGCCGCGCCGTGGCCCCGTAGCCGCAGCCGAGATCGCAGACCCGGCTCCCCGGGACGATGCCCGCGATCGCGGCGACGTGCTCGACGAGCCGTCGCACGGCAACCTCGGCCGATTCGTCGCCGGTCAGCCACAACCCGTGGTGCAGATGCTCGCCCCACACCTCGCGGTAGAACTGGTCCAGGTGGTCGTAATGCTCGGCGACCTGGGCCGGCTCGATGGCGGCGCTCGATCGGATCACCGGATCGGTCCTCGTTGCGGACGCGGCGGCCCTACCCGAGGTCGGGGCTTCGCGCTACACTCGCCGTTCCGCAACCCTACCGGAGGTTTCCATGGCCGTCCAGAGACTGCTGTCCCTCGCCCTGGTCGCGCTGCTCGGCAGCGTCTCGACCTTGCCCGCGGCGCGGCCCGCGCCTCGCGGCCCCGCGAAGTCCGCCGAGCAGCAAGCCGCCTGGGAGCGGCACCGCGCGCTGGAACAGGCGTCGATGTTCCGGGGTCTGCCCTGGCGCTCGGTCGGCCCGATCGTGCAGGGCGGCCGGGTGGTCGACATCGAGGTCGTCCCCGGCAAGCCGTACAGCTTCCTGGTCGCCTACGCCTCGGGCGGTCTGTGGCGGACCGACAACAACGGCGTGACGCTCGAGCCGCTGTTCGACCACCAGCCCACGATCATCATGGGCGACATCGCGATCGACCCGAACCACCCCGACCGGGTCTGGGTCGGCACGGGCGAGAACAACTCGTCGCGCTCGTCGTACGGCGGGCTGGGCGTATTCCGCTCCGACGACGGCGGCCAGAGCTGGGCCGCGGTGGGGCTGGACGAGACCGACCGCATCGGCCGCATCCTGATCGACCCGCGCGACTCCGACCACGTGCTGGTGGCGGCGCTGGGCAAGCTGTACACGCCGGGCGGACAGCGCGGGATCTACCGCACCACCGACGGCGGCCAGACGTGGAGCCGGGTCCAGGCCGGGGACGAGGTCACCGGGTTCGTGGACCTCGCCCGCGATCCGGCGAACCCCGACGTGCTCTACGCCGCGTCGTGGGAGCGCTCGCGGCGTCCGTGGGACTTTGTCGAGGGCGGACCGGGCAGCGGGATCTGGAAGTCCACCGACAACGGCGCGACGTGGACGCGGCTCGACGGCGGCTTCCCGCGCGGCGAGCACGTCGGGCGGATCGGCATCGCCGTCGCGCCGTCGAGCCCCGGCGTGGTCTACGCCTACCTCGACAACCAGGAGCTGCTGCCCGAGGACCAGTGGGACCCCGGCGACGGCGCGGTCACCCCGAAGCGGCTGCGCGGCATGAGCAAGGAGGAGTTCCTGCGGCAGGACCCGGAGGAGATCGAGGACTTCCTGCGCGGCAACGACCTCGACCCGGAGCTCGACGCGAAGCAGCTGATCGAGAAGATCAAGTCCGGCGAGCTCACCCTGGCCGACCTGCTGGCGGCGATCGAGGACGCCAACCGCAACCTGTTCGAGACCGACATCAAGGGACCCGAGGTGTGGCGCTCGAACGACGGCGGCGCCACCTGGAGCAGGACTCACGACGAGCCGATTCGCGATCTGTTCTACACCTACGGTTACTACTTCGGGCAGATCCGCGTCTCGCCCGAGAACGCCGACCGCATCTACATCACGGGCGTACCGCTGTTGGTCTCCGACGACGGGGGCAAGAGCTGGACCAACATCAACCAGCGCAACGTGCACGTCGACCACCACGCGATGTGGATCGACCCGGAGTTCCCCGAGCGGGTGTTCCTGGGCAACGACGGCGGCCTGAACATGAGCTACGACGGCGGCAAGAGCTGGCTCAAGCTCAACCCGATCTCGGTCGGGCAGTTCTACACCGTCGCCGTGGACATGGCCGATCCGTACAACATCTACGGCGGGCTGCAGGACAACGGCGTGCTCAAGGGCTCGAGCCGCTCGCGGCCCGGCATCGACGAGTGGCAGTTCATCGGCGGCGGAGACGGGATGTACATCCAGGTCGACCCGCGTGACAACCGCACGACCTATCTCGGCTTCCAGTTCGGCTACTACTCCAGGATCGGCGACGGCGGCCGCGAGCGGGTCCGCCCGCGCAACGCGCTCAAGGAACCGGCGCTGCGCTACAACTGGCAGACGCCGATCAAGCTCTCCACGCACAACCCGGACATCCTGTACTTCGGCTCGAACATGGTCTATCGCTCGATGGACCAGGGCGAGACGTTCACCGCGATCAGCCCCGACCTGACGCGCTCCAGCCAGCGCGGCGACGTGCCGTTCGCCACGATCACCACGCTCGACGAGTCGCCGAAGAAGTTCGGCCTCGTGTGGGCCGGGACGGACGACGGCCACGTGCACGTGACCGACGACGGCGGCACCGAGTGGCGCGACGTCAGCGACGGGCTGCCGCGCGATCGCTGGGTCAGCCGGGTCGAGCCCTCGCCGCACGACGAGCGGCGGGCCTGGGTCACGCTGAACGGCTACCGCGACGACGACATCACCGCGTACGTCTACCGCACCGACGACCTCGGCGCGAACTGGAAGGACATCTCGGCCGGTCTGCCCGCGGAGGCGGTCAACGTGATCCGCGAGGACCCGGTGACCGCGAACGTGCTGTACCTGGGCACCGACCGCGGCGCGTACGTCTCGCTGGACGGCGGCGCGAGCTGGCAGGCGTTGCCGGCGGAGCTGCCCAGCGTGCCCGTGCACGACCTGGTCGTGCACCCGCGCGAGCGCGAGCTGGTCGCCGGCACCCACGGCCGCAGCGTGTGGGTGCTGGACGTGCTGCCGATCCAGGAGCTGAGCGCGGAGGTGCGCGGAAAGGCGGCGCACGTCTTTCCGCTGGAGGACCTGGCCTACTCGCGCGGCTGGCGCGGGCAGCGTTCGACGTGGTTCGAGCGTGACGAGGACCAGCCGTACCGCGACATCCCCTACTGGAGCGCCGCCGCGGCCGAGGGCTGGATCACGATCCGCGACAAGGACGACCGCCTGCTGCGGCGCGAGAAGCTCGAGGCGGTTCGCGGCGTGAACGTCTATCGCTGGGACCTGCTGCTCGACGAGCGGCTCGCGCTGGACGCCGAGCGGGAACGGCTGGCGGCCGGCGACGGCGACGACGGGAAGAAGAAAAAGAAAAAGCGTGCCAAGGCGGCGGAGGACGAGCCGGCGGCGACGAAGCTGGCCGACACGCCGTGGGCCGAGACGGTGCGGCTGGAGCGCCCGCTGTACGTGACGCCGGGCAAGTACAAGGTCCGGGTCACCTTCGGCAACGAGTCGCACGACGCCGAGCTGACCGTCAAGCCGCCCAGGCCGCGCGACCCGCGGGTCAAGCCGAAGCCCAAGATCCGGGCCCAGCAGGACGACGAGCAGAACGGCGACGGCGATCGTCCCTGAGCCCGCTCAGCCCCCGAGGCGCGCGCGCAGCTCGCGCGCGCCGGCGTGTTCCGGGTCGAGCCCGAGACAGCGCCGGAGGTGCTCCCGCGCCCCCGCGCGGTCGCCGCGGTCCGCCGCCAGACGCGCCAGCCGGAACCACGCCTCGGCGGCGGCGCCGGGCGGAAGGCCGGCTTCCAGCGTTGCGCGCAGGTCCGACTCGGCGCCCGCCGCGTCGCCCAGCTCGGCGCGCAGCACGCCGCGCCGGAAGCGCGCCTCGACGTAGCTGCCGTCCGCTTTCAGTGCCAGGTCGAGCTGCCCGAGCGCCGCCGCCCCGTCGCCGCGCGCCAGGGCCACGCCGGCCAGGTCGGTGCGCACCGCGGCGGCGAGACGCGGCGGAAGCTCCCCCGCCACCAGCCGCTCCAGGTCCAGGGCGGCCCCGGCCGCGTCGTCCAGCGCCAGCCGGCCGCGCGCCCGGCCGTGACGCGCGCGCACGTTGCCCTCGTCGCGGGCCAGCACCGCGTCGTACAGCGCGACCGCGCGATCGGCGGTCCCGCCCGCCAGCGCCGCCTCGGCGGCACGCACCCGCGTAGCGTCCAGCTCCCGGGCGACCGCCGGCTCGCCGGCGCCCAGCCGCTCCGCCACGTCCAGCGCCGCCAGCGCCGCGTCGCCGCGACCCGCGTCGAGCCACACGCGCGCGACCTCGAGCTGCATCCGCGTCGCCAGCGCCGCATCGCCGGCCCGCTCCGCCGCCTCGCGCGCCGCCTCGTAGCGCTCGGCGGCCTCCCGCGGTTGTCCGCTCCGTTCCAGAAACCACGCCGACGCGCCCAGTGCGCCGGCGTGAACGGCGTGATCCACCTCGGGCACCGACCCCGCGCTCTCCAGCTCGCGCTCGGCGGCCGCGATCGCCAGATCGAACGCCTCGGCGGCTTCCGTGTCGCGGCCGAGCAGCGCCAGGTTCTGGGCCACCGTCACCCGCAGGTTGGCCTCGAGTCCGGGCCGGCCGGCCCGCGCCTTGTCGTCGGCGACCCGCGTTCCCAGCTCGACCACCTCGCGCCGCAACGCCGCCGCCTCGTCCTCCCGCCGCCGGCCGGCCAGCTCCTCGGCGCGCATGCCGAGCACCGTGACCAGCATGATCCGCACGTCGTCGCTGCCGGGCACGTCACGGATCGTCTCGCGCAGCTCGCGCTCGGCGGCCGCCAGGTCGCCGCGGTCGCGCAGCGCCACCGCGCGATTGACGCGCGCCGCGACGTAGCCCGGATAGATCTCGACCGCGCGCTGGAGCGCCGAGAGCGCGCCGTCGAAGTCGCGGCGTCGCGTGCGCTCCACGCCCAGGTTGTTCCAGGCCAGCGCGGCGCGCGGGGCGTCCCGGGTCGTCGCCTCGTACAACGTCAGGTCGTCGCGCCAGTCCGCGACGCGGGCGAAGCTGCGCGCGGCCAGCGGCACGGCCAGCAGCACGGCCGCCGCGATGACCGCCCGGCGGCCGCGCTCACCCCCCAGCCGCGACGCGACGCCGCTCGCCGCGGCGGCCGCCAGGGCCGCCACCCCGACCAGCGGCAGGTACAGGACGCGCTCGGCCATGATGATCGGCGCCGGAAACAGCAGGTGCGACATCAGCAGGTAGCTGCCCGCCGCCGCCGCCGCGCCGAAACGTCCCAGCGGGCTGCGGCGCGCCAGCCACGCCACCGCGCCGAGCGCGGCCAGCACGACCCCCGCCGAGACCAGGAACGACGGCGACGCCGCCGAGCGCAGCAGCGGGACGACGTCGTGGCCGTACTCCACGCTGAGCGTGAGCGGGAACAGCACCAGCAGCACGTAGCGCGCCGCCACGTCCACCGCGGTCAGCCAGCGCGCGCCGAGCGGCGCGCCCACGACCGGGTTGCGCCACGACACCTCGGGCGTCGCGGGCGTGCCCAGTAGCACGCCCAGCACCGCGTACCGCAGCAGCAGGTACACCGCCACCAGCGCGAGGTACGGCGCGATGCGGCGCAGGAACGGCCCCAGCCGGTCCGCCAGCGCCCCGCTCCAGGACGTCCCGCCCGAGCGCGCCAGCTCGATCCCGAGCGCCAGCGCCGGGAAGGTCACCGCGGATTCCTTGGACAGCAGCGCGCCGGCGAACGCCGCCAGCGCCGCGAGCCGGCGCCCCGCGCGGTAGGCCAGCGCGGCCAGCAGCAGGAACACCACCGCCAGCAGGTCGGTGCGGCCGAGCACGAACGCCACCGATTCGACCTGCACCGGATGCACCGCGAACAGCGCCGCGCCGACCGCCGCGGGCAGCGTGCCGCCCAGGCCGCGCAGCAGCAGGAACAGCAGGAACACCGCCGCGGCGTGGAGCAGCAGGTTGGTCAGGTGGAAGCCCCACGGCGCCTCGCCCCACACCGCGCGGTCCAGCGCCAGCGACATCGTCACCACCGGCCGCCAGTAGTCGGAGCCCATCTCCCAGCGCGACCAGAACGAACTACTCAGGTGGGTCACGGGGTTCAGGGTGCGCACGACCGGGTTGGCCTCGACCAGCTTGTGGTCGTCGAACACGAAGTCGTTGCGCAGCGTGCCGCCGTGGACCGCGAGCACCAGGACCAGTGCGGCGAGGCCGAACGGCCAGGACTTGCCGGCGCTCATGGCAGCCAGCGCACCATCAGGTCGCCGACCGGGTGGCGGAACGCGGCGTCGGCCTCGTCCCGCCGGTGGGGGCGCCACCGCGCGATCGTCTTGCGGTCCACGGCCTGCACCGGGAGAGCCTACACGAAATGACCCCCCGGTGCTTGAGTCGGGAGGCGCTCCGGCCTATGCTTGACGGGAGCAGGACCTGCCGGCGCGGAACGCGCGACCGCACTCGCCCGAGGAGACCGCACGATGTCCGAGACCATCACGAACGTGCTGCTGTGGTGCATGGGGCTGTATGGCCTGATCGTGATCGTGGAGCTCGCGCTGACGCGGGCGGTCAAGCGGTTCTTGATCCAGGTCGCGGCGATCGCGGTGCTGTTCCTGCTGTTGCGCGTCACGACCGGTTTCCCGACGCCGAAGACCGCCTTCGGGGGCGTTTCGCCGGTGGTGGCGATCGGCGTGATGTTCCTGTGCACCGTGCTCGGGATCGCCGCGCGCTACCTGTTCTACCTGCGCGGCCCGTTCTCGTGGGGCGCGTTCCTGAAGCCGCTGGTCATCTCGCCGATGGTGCTGCTGCCGCTGATCGGCTCGGTGCAGGGAGCCTCGCAGGTCGAGTCGATCCAGCTCATCTCGTTCGGCGTGCTGTCGTTTCAGAACGGTTTCTTCTGGAGAGTGGTGCTCGAGCATGCAAGGACGCAGCTCACGACACAGGGTGACGCGACCGGCGCTGCTGCTGCTGCTGCTGAGTAGCGCGGCCGCCGGGCCGGCGCCGGCCGCGGCCGAGCCGGACGTCCCCGCCGAGTACAAGCGGTTCTTCGTCCACTACGTGGACCGCCGCTCGATGCTCGAGAAGTCGCTCAACCTGATCGGCTTCACGGGCCAGGACGCGGGCCGCAGCTTCGCGCTGATCGCCGGGGTCTCGCAGTACCCCAACATGCCGATCACCGACCGCGAGCTCAAGCCGGCCGCCGAGGACCTGCGCAAGCTGCGCGAGTATCTCCAGCGGTACGAGTTCTTCGACGAGATCGTGGTGCTCGAAAACCGCGACATGAACTACGAGAACCTGCAGTTCTTCCTGCAGACCTACTTCCCGCGGCGGCTCGAGAAGTTCCCGCGCTCGCGCTTCCTGTTCGCGTACAGCGGGCACGGGATGAGCGACGAGGCCACCGGCTACCTGCTCAAGCACACCGCGCGCAGCCTGGGTGACAAGGACAACAGCATCTCGCTCAAGATCGTGCGGGTGCTGTTCGACGAGGTGGTCGAGAAGGGCCACCACGTGCTGGGCCTGATCAACGCCTGCTACAGCGGCAACTTCGTCAAGCGCAGCTTCGGCGGGCGGCAGTACCTGCCCGAGCACGCGGGGGCCCACGTGATCACCGCCGGCGGCAGCGGCGAGCTGACCTGGCACGATCCCGAGATCGGCAGCGGCAGCATCTTCTTCGAGAAGCTGTTCGCCGGGCTGGACGGCCGCGCCGACCTGTTCCCGAAGCGCGACGACGGCCGCTCGGGCGACGGCATGATCGTGGTCGACGAGCTGGCGACGTACCTGCGCCAGGAGATCCAGATCTTCACCGACCAGCGCCAGAACCCGCAGGCCGGCGACATCTCCAAGCACGGCAGCCGCGGCAGCTTCTTCTTCCTCGACCGGCGGCGGCAGGTCGAGAGCGAGGTGCTGCCGGACTGGAAGCCCGAGCGCAAGACGGCCTACGGCGTGGAGTCCGAGAAGGCCGTCCTGGAAGGCCGCAAGAAGCTCCAGACGCAGGACTACGGCTCGGCCTCGACGGCGTTCCAGAGCGGTGCCGCGCAGGGCAACCCGGAGGCGATGCTGCGGCTGGGCATGATGTACGCGGCGGGCCAGGGCGTGCAGCAGGACCTGGATCAGGCCGTGGCCTGGCTGTCCAAGAGCGCGGCAGCCGGCAACGGAACCGCGATGTACAACCTCGGCATCATGTACGCCCAGGGTCACGGCGTGGCGCCCGACCTGCCGCAGGCCGCGGCGTGGCTGCGGCGCGCGGCGGACGCCGGCGTCGCGCCGGCGATGGCCAGCCTGGCCGTGCTGTACGAGGAGGGCCGCGGCGTGGAGCAGAGCTACGACCAGGCGGCGCGGCTGTACCGCGACGCCGCCGAGGCCGGCGTCTCGTCCGCGATGACCGGTCTCGGACACCTGTACCAGATCGGCCGCGGCGTACCGAAGGAGCTGCGTCAGGCGCACCGCTGGTACCGCAAGGGCGCCGAGGCCGGCAACGCCGCGGCGATGGTGAGTCTCGGGATGCTGTACCTGCGCGGCGAGGGTGTCCGCCAGGACGTGTTCCAGGCCGAGCAGTGGTTCCGCAAGGCGGCCGACGGCGGCGACGCCAACGCGATGACCGGCCTTGGCGCGATGTACGAGAACGGACAAGGCGTGCCGCGGGACCTCGAGCAGGCCCGCGACTGGTACCGCAAGGCGGCCGCGCTGGGGCACGCCTGGGCGGCGCAACGGCTCGCGGAGCTGAAGGACCAGTAGGCGCGGACGCCTACGCGCTCCGGATCTCGATCCTGCGCCGGCAGGCCTTGCAGCGCACCGCGTCGCCGCGGAATCCCGGGCTCAGCTCGACGTTTTGGCCGCAACGGCACGGGAACGTCTCCCAGCCCTCGCCCTGCCGGCGGTAGGACTGCGGCGTCTCGTCGGCCGGCGCCGGTTGCTGCCGCTCGGTTTCCTCGCGCGGCAGCGCGTGCTCGCGCCCGCAGCGCGGGCAGCGCACCGCGTCCCGCGTCACGCCGGGCGGGACCCGGATCTGGACGCCGCACACGCAGGTCAGGAACAGGAAGTTGACCATGCGGTCGAGCAGCTCGTGGACCTCCTTGGCCCGCTCCACCGCCGCCTGCCGGGGCTCGGGCTCCGGCTGCGCCGCCCGCGCGGCGACGCTGCCCTCGGCGCCCAGCGTCTGCGAATCGAGGCACTTCGCGTCCTGGCCCATCACCTGCTTGAAGGCGCGCTCGTAGTCGACCCAGCCGGCCATCCCGCCCATCGCGCGCAGGATCTCGACCCGCTTGTGCGTCGGCGGGTGCGTCGAGAACAGCCCGACCGCCCCCCGCAGCTGCAACGGGTTGACGATGTACATCGGCGCCAGCACCCGCATCACGCCCTTGCCCGGGCGCAAGTCGGTCGTGATCTTCTCCAGCGCGGACGCCAGCCCCTCGGGATACCGCGTGAACCGGGCGCCGGAGGCATCGGCCAGGTACTCGCGGCGGCGCGAGACCGCGTAGTACAGCAGCTGCGTGCAGATCGGCGCCAGGATCGCCACCACGACCGTGACGATCGCGATGATCGCCTGGGCCTGCCCGCCGCCGCCCCGCACGTCGCGCTTGCGCCCGCCCCCGAACCACAGCGAGCGGAAGAACACGTCGGAGATGATCGCGACGCTGCCGACCATCACCGCGGCGATCGTCAGGAACCGCACGTCGAGGTTCTTGATGTGCGCGATCTCGTGGGCGATCACGCCCTGCAGCTCGTCGCGATTCAGCCGGCGCAGCAGGCCCGACGTCACCGCCACGCACGCGGTGTCGTGGCTCCGGCCGGCGGCGAACGCGTTGGGCATGTCGTCGTCGATCACGTAGACCGCGGGCATCTTGCCCAGGCCCGACGCGATGGTCATCTCCTCGACCACGTTCCACAGCCGGGGCGCCTGCTGCTTTTCGACCTTGCGCGCGCGGCTGCCCGCCAGCAGCAGCCGCTCGCCGCCGCCGAGCGCAGCCAGCAGCATCACCAGCCACACCACGAGCGCCGCCAGGGCTCCCGCCGCCGCGGCCTCCGGGCCGGCGTAGAAGGCCCCCATCAACGCGCCGAGCGCGGCCAGGATCGACCCCATCAGGCCGATCAACAGCCGCGAGCGGCGCTGGTTGGCTCGTATCGCTTCCCACATGGCGGCGCGGGCCGGAGCGTCAGAACTTGACCTTGGGCGCCTCGCGCTCGGCCTCGACCTCGATCTCGAAGAACGCGTCCTGGGTGAAGCTGAACATGCCGGCGACGATGTTGGTCGGGAAGCTCTCGACGCGCGTGTTGTAGGTCATCACCGAGTCGTTGTAGAACTGCCGGGCGAAGCCGATCTTGTTCTCGGTCGAGGTCAGTTCCTCCTGCAGCGCCAGGAAGTTCTGGTTGGCCTTGAGGTCGGGGTACTGCTCGACCACGACCATCAGCCGGCCCAGCGCGCTGCTCAGCTCGCCCTCGGCCTTGGCCTGCTGCTCGACCCCCGTCGCCGAGACCGCGGCGGCGCGGGCCTTGACCACGTTTTCCAGCGTGGTCTTCTCGTGGCCCGCGTAGCCCTTGACCGTCTCGACCAGGTTCGGGATCAGGTCGTGGCGGCGCTTGAGCTGCACGTCGATCTGCGACCAGGCGTTCTTGACCTGGTTCTTGAGCCGCACCAGTCCGTTGTACATGCCGGCGACCCACAGCACGAGGTCGACCGCCAGCACCAGCAAGACAAGCATCGGAATCATCTCAGTCTCCCTTCTCGTTCGAGTCGTACTCGTGTCGGTACAGGTCGGCGAAGAAGTGCGCCACGGCCCCCTTCTCGCCCTCCGCATAGGAATCGATCACCGCCGCCAGCTCGCCGCGGTCGAACCACAGCCCGCAGCGGTTGGGGCAATGGTCCAGCTCGATCTCGTCGCGCTTGCCGATCTGCACCCGGCGCAGCCGCCGCGGACAGCGCGGGCAGCGCCGCCGGGTCCGCTGCTGTTCCTCCAGCCCCTCGATCGCCGCGGTCAGCTCGCCGGTCGGCACGCCCGACAGCTCGACGATCAGCTCCAGCTCGCCGGCGTCGAGCCAGGTGCCCTCACAGGCGAGGCAACGATCGATCTCGACGCCTTCCAGCTCGAAGGCCACCATCGGCTGCCGGCAGATCGGGCACATCACGGGAAGTCTAGTCCGCCCGCATCGCGACGAAAAGCAGATTCCGTTGTAGACTCGCGGCCGTCATGTCGCTTGCCGCACGCTTGCCGCTGGACCGGCTCACGCCGTCCGGGCTGTGGGAATCGATGGATGCCGAGTTGCGCCGGCTCGCCGCGCTGGCCGTGTTCGACAAACGCTGGGACGAACCCAAGCTGCGCGCCGAGCTGACCCACGCGATCGCCGGAGCGCTCAAGTTCCGTCCGGCGATGATCCAGAAGCTGCCGCTGGACAAGCGCGCCGCGTACGCCGTGCGCGCGCTGCACCCCGACGACGGGCTGGCCGCCGACCTGCTGATCGCGCTGCACCTCGGCTACCGGCGGCCGATGCTGTCGGTGTTCCTGGATCATCTCGGAATTCCCCATCAAGACGGTCTGATCGAAGAGGGCCATCGTCCCGACCCGCCCGATCCCGGCCGTCTGCGCGAGGCGGTCGAGCGCATCGATGCCGGCTTTCCCGCCCCGGACGTCGAGCTGTACCTGTTGTCCCTGGTCGCGATGGACCCGGAGACCTGGAAAGCGGTCCGCCCGCTGCTCGACCGGCGCGCGGGCGGTCGCCTCAATCCATCTCGATGACGACGGCGTTGCCGTAGGCCATGATCTCCGAAGCCATGCCCATGATGTAGGACGTCGAGAACCGCACGTCGACGATCGCGTTCGCGCCGAGCCCCTTGGCCTCGGTCAGCATCCGGTCCAGCGCCTGCTCCCGCGCCTCGGCGAGCATCTTGGTGTACTCCTCGATCTCCCCGCCGACCAGGTTCTTCAGGCCGGCCAGGATGTCCTTGCCCAGGTGCCGCGCGCGGATCGTGTTGCCGCGGACCAGCCCCAACGTCTTGACGATGCGGTGGCCCGCGATCGAGCTGCCCGGAGTGACGATCATCGCTGGATCTCCTTGTACGGATCGCGCAGGCGCGTGAACAGCTTCTCCCGCCCGACCGAGAACAGCAGGATCAGGCCGCCCGCGGCGACGCCGAAGATCGCGAGCTTGATCGGCAACGGAAGCGCCGGGTCGTCGAGCAGCGCCCACACCGCGTGCCACGAGCCGTAGAGCAGCAACACCACGGCGCCCAGCGACAGCAGCACCCAGCCCAGCCCGCGCTCGGCGCGGTTGTAGACCGAGACCCAGTAGCCCTCCCAGATCTCCTCCGGCGGCTCCTTCAGCTTCATCGCCCCCGTGACCTCCTTCAGCTCGTGGAGCCGCGCGCGCTCGGCCCGCAGCTCGGCGTCGGCCGCCAGTGCCCGCTCCAGTTCCCCGCGTTCCTGCGGCGTCAGCTCGCCGTCCAGCTCCGCCATCAACAGGTGACGGCTCCGCTCCCGGTCTTGACGGTCCTCACCGCTCACCGGTCTTCCTCCATCGCCTCGGCCAGACGGCGCCGGGCCGAGTAGAGCCTGGACATCACCGTGCCGATCGGGATCCCGAGCAGCGCGGCGATCTCGCGGTAGCGCAACCCCTCGAATTCCTTCAGCACCAGGATCTCGCGGTCCCGGTCGCCCAGCCCCTCGATCGCCGCGCGCACCCGCCGGATCCGCTCGGCGCGCTCGGCCTGCTCGGCCGGGTCGCGGCCGGCGCGCGCCGAGGCCTGCTCGACCAGCCAGTGGCTGGCCTCCTCCAGCCGGGTCCGGCGCAGCTTGCGGTCGCGGTTGAAGTTGAAGCACAGGCGGCGGACGATCTGGTACAGCCAGGCGTAGAACGGCAAGCGGGGATCCAGCCGGCGCCGCGCGCGGTACGCCCGCGCGAACGCCTCCTGGGACAGGTCCAGGGCGTCCTCGTGGGAGCCGACCAAACCCAGGGCGACGTAGTAGGCGCGCCGCATGTAGCGCTCCACCAGGCGCGAGAACGCGTCGCGGTCCCCGTCGCGGGCGAGCCGGACCAGTTCCTGCTCGTCCGTCTGCGCCTGGATCGGCTGGGCCAAGGTCAATTCCACCGCGGACCCTCCGCCGGCGGCCTCGACCCCGCCGTTCATCGGGGGGTACCCGCGAGGGTCGGATTTATTCGCCGGGGCCCCCGGTCAGGGCCCGGTGGAGCGTCTCCAGCCAGCGCTCGGTGCCGATGAAGCCCCAGCTCCAGCCCGCCCATTCCTCGGGGAGACCGGCCTGTTTGATCTGCTCGAGGGTCTGGCCCTCGGCGATCCGCTTGCGCACGATCTCGGTCGTCCGGACCAGCATGTCGTGGTAGGTCCTGAGATCCTCCACCCCCGACAGCGGCCCGTGGCCCGGAATCAGCTTGGCGTCCGCCGGAAGCTCCGCCAGCAGGCGCTCGATGTTGCGCGTCAATCCCTGAACGCTGCCGCCGCTTCCGAGGTCCACGAACGGAAAGCGGCCGGAAAAGAAGTCGTCGCCCAGGTGAACCACGTTCGATCGGGTGAAGAAGATTACACTGTCGCCGTCGGTGTGACCCTCGGGAAAGTGGATCACCCGGATCTCCTCCCCGTTCCAGTGCACGGTCAGCCGGTCGCCGAAGGTGATCACGGGCAAGCCTTCGTCGGCCATCGGCCCGCTGGAGCCGCCGCCACGATCCTGGGGCGTCGCCAGGCGCTTGCGCACGTTCTCGTGGGCGACGATCGTCGCTTCGGGGCCGAACTCGGGGTTGCCGCCGGTGTGGTCGCCGTGGAAGTGGGTGTTGACCACGAAGCGGAGCTTGCCCGGCCCGAGCTTCCCCAGCGCGGCACTGATCTTGTCGGCCAGCGGCGCGAACTGATCGTCGACGATCAGGATCCCGTCCTCGCCGACCGAGGCGCCGATGTTGCCGCCGGCGCCGGTCAACATCCAGACGTTGCCCGCGACGTGCGTGGCCTCGATCTGCACGCTCGCGAAACGGTCCTGCTGCGCCGCCGCCGGCGCGACGACGAGCAGCATACAAAACAGACTCGAAACGATCGACCGCCGTATGCCCATGAGAGTGTCTCCTTTCCGCGTATCATCCCTCACGCTCCGTCCCGCTGTCGAGCCCGGAGGGCGAGAACCGTTAGAATGACGCCCGATGCCCTGGAACCCCGGCGATCGCCTGACCCACCGCTTCAACCCCGAGCTCGGGCCCGGCCGTATCCGCGACGTCGACGAGCGGACGGTGCTGGCGGTGTTTCCGCTCGCCGGGACGGAGCTGCGGCTGGCCGCCGACTCGGACGCCCTCGAGCCGCTGGAGTTCCCGGTCGGCAGCCACGCGGTACTGCACGGCAGCGGCGAGACGGTCACCGTCGCCGCGCACCTCGATGCGGGCGGCGTGCGGCTCGACGACGGGCGCGAGGTGGGGCTGGACGACCTGTGGCCGATCCAGATCGGCGAGTCGCTGATCGACCGGCTGGCGCACGGCGACGTGGACCGCGTCGAGGCGTTCGCCAACCGGCTCGACGCGCTGCACCTCCGGGCGATCCGCGAGGCCGACGGTCTCGGCTCGTTCCTGGGCGGCCGGATCCGGCTGTTCCCGCACCAGCTTCACGTCGCCGAGCGCGCCACGCGGCTCGACCCGGTGCGCTGGCTGCTGGCCGACGAGGTCGGGCTGGGCAAGACCGTCGAGGCCTGCCTGATCCTGAATCGCCTGATCCACACCGGCCGCGTCGAACGCGTGCTGATCGTCGCGCCGGAGACGTTGACCGTGCAGTGGCTCGGCGAGCTGTGGCGCAAGTACCACCAGGTGTTCGTGCTGCTGGACGACAAGCGTCTGGCCGACGTGGAACGCGAGTACGGCCGCGACTTCAACCCCTTCGACGCGCACCGCCGCGTGGTGCTGAGCCTCCCGCTGCTGGTCCGCGAGCCGTGGCTGGCCGAGCGCGCGATCGGATCCGGCATCGACCTGCTGATCGTGGACGAGGCGCACCACCTGCGGCGGCCGCCGGGCCATCCCGGCACGCCCGAGTACCGCGCCGTGCGCCCGATCGCCGACGCCGCGCGTCACGCGTTGCTGCTGACCGCCACGCCGCTGGAGGACGACGCGCACGGGTTCTTCCGCCTGATCCAGCTGTTGCGGCCCGACGAGCTGCCCGACGAGGCGGCCTTCGAGCAGCGGCTGGCGCGCGGCGAGCCGCTGCCGCCCTGCACCAGCTCGACCCGCCGCGACGACATCGGCGGCCTGCCGCCGCGGGTCCCGGTGCCGGTGGACCTCGACGCGGAGGGCTGGAAGTCGCTGTCGGAGCTGGAGGCCGCGGTGCGCGCGCTGCCCGCCCCCCACGCGGTGGCGCGGCGGCGCAAGGGCGAGCTGCTGCGCGCCGCGCTGGCCTCGGGGGTCGCGCTGGAGACGGCGCTGGGCGCCGAGCACGAATCGCTGCGCGAGCCGGCGCAACGCGCGGCCCGTGCGGACCCGCGGGTCGCCTGGCTCGCCGAGCAGGCGCGGCGCTGGAAGCAGCGCGGCGACAAGACGCTGGTGTTCGTCGCGCATCGCGAATCCCTGGAGCTGATCCGCACCGCGATGAGCCGGCTGGCGCAGGTGCGCGCGGGCGTGTTCCACGAGGACCTGTCCCCCGCCCGTCGCGACATCGAGGTGGCCCAGTTCCGTCTCACCGGCGGTCCGTCGATGCTGGTTTCCACCGAGTGCGGCGGCGAGGGACGCAACTTCGAGTTCTGCACGCGGATGGTGCTGTATGACCTGCCGTGGGACCCGATGGTGGTCGAGCAACGGATCGGCCGGCTGGACCGCATCGGCCGCTCGATTCCCGTGGAGATCGTGTACTTCCGCCCTCCGGAAGGGGTCGGCGCGGCGGTGGCCGCGTTGTTCGAGTCGCTCGGTCTGTTCCGCAAGCCGCTGGGCGGCCTGGCGCGCGAGCTGGCCGTCGTCGAGGGGGCGATCGAGCAGGCCGCGCTGGCGGGTGGCGATCCGATCGACCCCGGCGATTTCGAATCCCTGGTCAGCGAGGCCGGCGCCGCCTGGTCGCGCGTCCAGGCCGCGGCCTACCACGAGCTGCACCGCGAGCCGTACCGGGCCGAGCTGGCGGAACGGATTCTGTCGCGGGTGCCGGAGGACCTCGAGGAGCTGACCGAGGAGACGATCCTCGGCGCCTGCGAGCGGCTGCACATCGACGTCGAGCCGCAGAGCGGGGTGTCGCGCTACTCGGTGGCGCTGACCAACAAGGCCCGTGTCGACAACCTGCCCGGCGTCCCGGCCGGGTCGAGCTTCCTCGGCACGTTCAACCGCCAAGAGGCGGTCGAGGACGAGACGATCGACTTTTACGCCTCGGGGCACCCGCTGGTGGAAGGCATCCTGGGCCACATGGAGGAGAGCCCGCGCGGCCGCGTGGCG
The DNA here is from genome assembly GCA_041629655.1 of Candidatus Polarisedimenticolaceae bacterium. Lineage (GTDB taxonomy): Bacteria > Acidobacteriota > Polarisedimenticolia > Polarisedimenticolales > Polarisedimenticolaceae > JBFKMV01. Next base: position 6,164 of record JBFKMV010000003.1, on the reverse strand, counting down.
CTGCTGCGGGTGGCGGGCCACGGCAGCGAGGGCTTCGGCCTGCTGGCGATCTACAAGCGCGGTCCGCGCTTCGAGCCGGTGGTGGTGGACATCGAGGGGCGCGAGCGTCCGGAGTGGGCGCGCCTGCTGACGCGCCGGCCGCTCCGGACCAAGCGGATCAAGGCCGAGACCTGGGTCCGGCGCTCGGGCTGGCCCAAGCTGGTGCGCAGCCTGGCCTCGCACCTCCGCGAGCGCACGGGGCACCTGGTGGCCGTGGCCGCCGTGCGGATCGAGCCGTGACATGCGTCCACGCCCGAGGACACCGCCCGTGCTGCCGTTCGCGGCCCGGTTTCGCGGAATCCCGCGCGATTCCGGCTGGCACCGGGCTTGCTGCTTGCATGCAGCGAGAGCGAACGCCGGGGGGTCGGAGCGAGCCATGAGCCGAACGAAGCATCGACGCCGTTGGATCCCGAGCGCGCTGGCCGCCGTGACCGCGCTGTCATCGATCGCCACCGCCACGCCGGCCGTCGCTGACGAGGAAAAGCGCGAGCGCGTCCGGATCGAGTACCAGCGCGAGCGGGCGGAGCAGGAGCGCGAAGCCCGCCCCGCGGCGCCCGCCGTGCCCGAGGACCTCAGGAGCCTCGCGGCCGACGACAGCGACCCGGCCGAGGCCGGGACCGACCGCGACGTCGAGGCCTCGACCGCCGCCCCGCGCGAGACCCGGGCCCACCGTGCACCCGGCGAGGGCGCTCCGGCGGACGATCCGGTCGCCGAGCGCGCGCGGCGCGCGGCCCGCGAGTCCGCGGTTGACGCGATCCGCGGCGGGAGAATCGCCTACTACCGCGTCGGAGCCTGGGAAGGGCTGCGCGCGGCGCTCGATGACCCCGCGATCGGCGCGCGCGATTTCCGCGCCGGTCTGCGCCGCGGGCTGCGCGACCCGCTGGCGCTGCGCCTGGGCACCGACGAGGGCGCGCTGGTCAGCGACGAGCTGGCGCTGCGCGAGGCCGACGACCAGGTCGCGGCACAGTTCCGCGACCTGACCCGCGAGCCGCGGCCGCGGCCGCGCTTCTCCCCGCCGGCCTGGGACGTCCCGGCCGGCTGGGCCGATCCGCCGCTGCTGGAGGACGTGTTCCGCGACTTCCCGGTCTCGCGCCGCTTCTCGCCACGGCTGGCCGAGGCGTTCCACGACTGGCGCCACGACCCCTGGAACCTGTACCGCCGCGGCTCGCACCGCGAGTTCCACGACCGGCAGTGGGCCGATGCCGGCCGCGCGCTGGCGGGCTGGAAACGCGACCGGCGCAACGCCGCCGAGTACCGCGCGCTGAGTGCGGCCGAGCGGGAGCGTTTCGATCGCGCGTTCCGGGTCGAGTTCCGGCGCAGCCTCGCCGCGCGCTTCGAGCGCGAGATCCTGCGCGCGTTCGACTTCGGCTTCGAGGACGGCTGGGACTACGGCGCGTTCCTGCACGAGGAATGGCGGTACCGGCAAGGCTACACCGAGGGCTTCGACCGCGCCGCCGCATCGGCGGCCGAGGCGACGTTCCGCGCGTCGTGGCCCGCCGCGTTCGAGCGGGCCTACGACCGCGCCTTCGCCGACTGGCGGGACAACCCGCGGCCGGAGATCGTGAGCCTGCGGCTGGTCGACGAAAACGACGACGGCGTGTTCGAGCCGGGCGAGGAGCTCTCGGCGTACTACGAGATCGCCAACTACGGCGGCCGCGGCGCGAGCTTCCGCCTCGCGCTGGCGGGCAACGTGCTGGAGCCGCGCGAGCCGCGGACGCTCGACCTGCCGGCCCGCGAGCTGCTGCGCGACGCCGCGCCGCTGCGCGCGCGGATCGACCCCCGGACGCCGGCCCGCACCCGGACCCAGGTCGCGCTGCGGCTCGGCGAGCTGGACCGGCCGGCCGGGCTGCTGGTCTCGTACCCGCTGGAGTTCGCCGGACCGGTCACGCTGGACGGCGTCGACGCGCTGGCCGGGCGCGCCACGCTCGCGGCCCGCGTGGTCAACCAGAGCCGCCGCGCGCTGACCGGCGTGGTGGACGCCGCCGGCGGCGACGGGTACCGCACCGTCGCCCCCGCCGAGACCGGACCGCTGCCGGCCGGCGCCGCACGCGACGTGGTGCTGCGGCTCGAGGGGCTGCGGCCGCTGGACGTGCTGGCCGGAACGCTGGGACTGGAGCTCGAGCTGACCGGCGGCGGCCGGCTGCAGGACCGGCAGTCGTTCCGCATGCCGCCGCTGGGACTCGATCTCCAGCGTCGCGACCTGCTGGAGCTGATGCTGGCGCTGGGCCGCGAGCGGCGGCCGCGCGCGGACGAGGTGCGCGGGGCGCGCGCGTTGCTGATCGAGCGGCTGCGCGCGGACTGGAACGCCGCCGTGCGCTCGCGCGGCAACCCCTACAAGCGCGACCTCAAGGGCAAGACCGCGGGCGCCACGGCGCTGGGCGACCTGGTGGCGACGTACCGCCGCGAACGCCGGACGCTGGCCAGCCCCGAGGTCTTCGCCGGTCTCGAGGGCGAGGTCGTGGCGCTGTCGCGCGAGCTACCCGGGGCGCACCCGTTCCTGCGCAAGGCGATGCGGAAGCTGGCCCGGAAGCTGGACTAGCGCGCGGCGGCTACCACCCGCCGCCGCCGCGCCGGCCACCGCCGCCGCCGCCGCCGCCCGTGCGCTCGCGCGCCTCGTTGACGCGCAGGCTGCGTCCGCCGAACTGCGTGCCGTCGAGCGCGCTGATCGCGGTGGCGGCCGCGTCGTCGTCCATCTCGACGAAACCGAACCCGCGCGAGCGGCCGGTCATGCGGTCCATGATCACGGCCGCGCTGTGCACGGCCCCGTGCGGTGCGAACAGTTCGTTCAGCTCGCTATCGGTCGTGGTGTACGGAAGATTGCCGACGTAGATTCTCTTCACGGCCCACTCCTGCCTCGGCGGGAGGCGTCATCCGCGAGCGGCCCCGAGTCCGGTCCATCCGCAGGGGACCGCTCGTTCCGTCCTCGGGTGCGGGGGGTGCCGCGCACCCTCGGCAGGGCACGGAGCAGAATGTCGGGGCGGGAGCTGCCGGGCGAATCCGCGGCGCCGTACCGCGCATCATTTCTGACGGCGCGCCATACCGTGCCGAAAAGCATAACACGAAACCGGCCGTCCCGGCGTCATGCCCGGCCCGGGATCAGGGCTTGCCGGATCGCCTCTCCGCGGAAGCCGAAGATCCGGCCGAGCTGGGCGCGCACGACCGGGTGCGCCAGCTCTCCGGCCGGCCACAGCGGCAGCCGGTACCGCACCTCGTCGGCGATCCGCGTGCCCGCGGGGTGCGGCTCGAAGGTGTGCGTGTGGACCCATTCGCGGTAGGGGCCGCGGCGCTGCTCGTCCACGAAACGGTGCGGCGGGTCCCAGGCCGTGATCTCGGTGCGCCAGCGGAACGGCAGGCCGAACAGCTTCAGCCGGTAGTCGATCAACGCGCCCTGCCGCATCTCGATCGGCAGCGGCGTGAGGATCCGGAACGAGAGCTCCGGCGGCGTGATCCGCTCCAGGTTGCCGGCGTCGGCGAAGAACGCGAACACCCGCTCGATCGGCAGCGGCAACAGCAGCGTGGTGCGGAGCCGGTGCGGCGCGCGCTCGCTCACCGGGTCAGCGCGAGCCGCGGCAGCCGGTCATGCCGTCCCGCACGAACCGCGCCAGCTCGCCCCGCTCGCGCTTCTGCACCAGCTGGTCGAGCAGCGCGATGCGACGGCGGGGCTTGTCGCGCGACGCCGATTCGTAGGCGCGCAGCGCCCCGGCGACGCCGGCCTGGTAGATCGCGAACTCGTCGCCGGCGCGCTCGGGATGCTCGACCAGGAACGCCGCTCCGGAGTACAGCATCTGCGCCACCAGCGGCGTCGCCAGCGGCGAGTCCTGCACCATCGGCAACAGCAGGTTGCGACAGACGGGCACGTGGATGTCGGGAACCTCGACCAGGAAGCCGTCGAGCCAGCGGCGCTGCCGGTCGGCCTGCTTGCCGAGCGGCCGCGCCTCGAGCTCGGCCGCCAGCCGGACCACGCGCGCCCGTTCCTCGCCGGTGGCGGGCCCCCGCGCCGCGGTTCCGCCCGCGGCGGACCACGCCGCCGTCCCAGCCAGAACCAGCGCGACCAGCATCGGGAGCCACGGTCTGCGCGTCATGCGACGGAACTCCTCGGGCTTTGCCAGGGCGGTCGAGTCAGGGTACACCGCTTCGACGGGGTCCACGAAAAACGCGAGTGACGCCTGCGGCTAGCCGCCGGCGGCGGCGACCGGCCGTCCCTTGGCGCGCCACACGGAGAAATCGCCCTCCAGGTGCAGCAGTCGCTCGAACCCCCGGCCGTGCAACGTGGTGGCCGCGAGCGCGGTCCGCCTCCCGTCCTCGCAGTACAGCACCAGCTCGACCTGCCGGTATGCGGAAAGCTCTTCGGCCCGCGAACCGAGCTCGGTGTGCGGGATGTTGATCGCTCCGGGCACGTGACCCGCCGCGTACTCCTGCGGCGTGCGCACGTCGAGCAGCAGCGGCGGCTCGCCCTGCCGGAGCCGCGTCTCGACGTCGAGCTGCCCGATCAGCGGCGGCGGCGGCGCGGGCTCCGCGCAACCCGCCAGCAGACCCAGCAGTACGAGCGCGGCGACCGTCGCCACCGCACCGGAATCCGGCTTGACGCGCATCGTTACCTTTCCCCTCGGTCCCATTCTAGCGGCCGGCCGTCACACCGCGAGCTCGATCAGCTCCTCCCGGACCTCGCCGTTGTGCAGCTGGAGCCGCGCCAGCGAGACCGGAAGCCTGAATCGCCGCGGTCCGGCGCTGCCCGGGTTGAGGTACAGCACGCCGTTCCGGCGCTCCGCCGCCGGCCGGTGGGAGTGCCCCGTGATCACGACCCGGAAACCCGCCGCCGCCGGATCGAGGTCCAGCTGCTCCAGGTCGTGGAGCACGTAGAGCTGCAATCCGCCGGCCTCGACCACGCGGTCGTGCGGCAGCGCCTCGGCCCACGCGCCGTGATCGACGTTGCCCCGCACGGCCTCCACCGGAGCGATCCGCTCCAGCTCGGCGAGCACGGCCGGCCGGCCGACGTCGCCGGCGTGGATGATGCGCGCGCATCCGCGGAGCGCCGTCACCGCCTCCGGCCGCAGCAGCCCGTGTGTGTCCGAGATGACCCCGAGCTTCACGCCGTCCCCCCTACGACCCGGCGCCCTCGGACAGGATCGTGATCGCGACCACCGACAGGAACACCACGGCCGCGGCAACGTACCACGCGCGCGGCCCGGCCAGCCCCCCGCCCGCTCCGCGCCGGTCCTCGCCGAAGGCCTGGATCGTCATCCCGGCCACGATCAGCAGCACGAAGATCACCGAGAGGACGATGCGCGCGACGAGCGTGGTCGAGACGGACATCGTGATCGAATCTCCGGACTCTATTGTACCGGTTGCGCCGTGCGTTCCAGCGCGCCGTGGATGAAGAACGTCGGCGTGGCCACGACGCGGCCGCGCCATCCCAGCGACCGCAGCCGCGCCTCCAGGACCGCGGGCTCGTGGAACACCTTGACGATCTCGAACTCGCGGCCGTCGTTGAGCCGGCGGCGCACGGTGCCCCGCGCGGGGTCGTCGATCGTGTGGTCCCGCGCCGTCGACTCGGGCGTCAGCGCGCTGTCCACGAAGAACACCCGACCGCCCGGGACGAGCGCCCCGGCGACGCGCTCCCAGAACGCCTCGAACCGCGCCGACGGCACGTGCGAGAGCCAGAAACCGAAGAACACCAGGTCGTGGACCGGAGCCCGCGCCTCGTCGTAGAGGTCGGCGACGACGTAGGAGACGTGACCGGCTCCGACGCGCTCCCGGTTGCTCCGGATCGCCTCCGGCGACGCATCGACGGCGGTGACGCGCCGCGCGATTTGCGCCAGCACACGGGTCCAGTGACCCGTTCCACAGGCCAGCTCCAGCGCGTGCTCCCGCGGTCCCTCGGCGCGCAGCCGGCGCTCCACGCGCTGCAGCTCATCGCGCCAGGCGTGGCGGTGCGCTGCGCCGCGGTCGTAACGGCCCTCCCGGCGGTACCACTCGTCGTACTCCGGGGCGCGGGCGCGATAGTAGGCGATCGTCCGCTCGATGGCGGCCCGTTCGTCCCGGCTCATGATCCCTTCCGACGTGCCAGGTAATCCTGCCACAGCATGCGGGCGGCGACGGCGCGGTACGGTCGCCACGTCTCGGCG
>JBFKMV010000002.1:0-71745 GCA_041629655.1 Candidatus Polarisedimenticolaceae bacterium | reverse complement strand
CCGGCGACCAGGGACCGCAGCGCCGAGCCGACCTCGTCGATCCGTTCCTGGCCGATCCCGTTCCAGAACGGCAGCGCCAGCTCCAGGAACGCGACGTGCTTGTGGGCCGCGGCGTGGAACACGATCTGCGGGCGGTGGCGCCGGATCAGCCCTCCGGTCATCGCTGTTTCGAGGACCCGAATCGCCCTATCCTAGCGGACCGGGCGGGCGTCTTCATCCGTCGGGACCGGCCGTCCAGGCTGCGGAGTCGCCGTGAACGAGGTATCAGCGCTGTTGCCGCTCCACGCCGCGGCGACCTGGTTCATGACGGGCGTGATCTGGTACGTGCAGATCGTGCACTACCCGCTGTTCGCGCGCGTCGGCGAGGCGGGGTTCGCCGGGTTTCACGCCCGCCACACGCGATGGACCGGGTGGGTGGTCGCGCCGGCGATGCTCGTCGAGCTGGTGACCGGCCTCGGGCTGGTGATCCGTCCGCCCGCGACGGCGTCCCCGGCGGCGGCGGCGCTCGGGCTCGCGCTGATCGCCGTGATCTGGATCGCGACGGCGCTGCTCCAGGTGCCCGCGCACCGCCGGCTGGCGCGCCGGTTCGATCCCGTGACGCTGCGTCGCCTGGTCGCCGGCAACTGGATCCGCACCGCGGCCTGGACCGCGCGCGCGGTGCTCGTCGCGTGGTGGCTGGCCTAGGAGTGGTGACCCTCGGGCTCCGCGTGCACCGCGACCCGGCTCAGCTCGGGGATCGCGCGGCGCAGCGCCAGCTCCAGGCGGTCCGTGATCTCGTGGGTCTCGCTCATCGAGGTGTCGGCGGGCAGGAAGCAGTGACACGACAGGTAGACCCCGCCGGCCGAGCGCGTCAGCATCAGGTCGTGGAGCGCTCCCTCCCCGACCAGCCCGATCGCCACCTCGTGGATCCGCCGCTCCAGCTCGCGTCGCTCGCCGGGGGCGGGCGGCTCGACCTGCTCCGCTCCTTCCCCGCGGATCTCGAGGTGCACGTCGACGCGCCGCAGCTCCGGCACCTCGCGCAGGATGCGGGCCTCGACGCGGTCGGTCACCGCGTGTCCGGCGGCCAGCGTCAGCGAGCCGGGCAGCTCGAGATGCAGGTCCGCCTGCGTGCCGCGGTCGTCCTCGCGCAGCGTGATGTTGTGGGCCAGCTGCCCTTCCGCCGCCACGGCCATGGCGATCCGATCGCGCAGCGCAACGTCCTCCTCCGGCGCCGTGCGCAGCTGCACCAGCACGCTGGTCGACGCTTCCGCCAGCGCCTGCACGCGCGAGCGCGCCTCCTCGGCGATCCGTTCGCCCTCCTGGAGCGGCAGCCCGCGGCGCAGCGACAGCTCGACGTCGACGAACAGCCGGTCGCCCGCCTCGCGCGTCCGCACCCGGGGCTGGCCGTGGACGCCCTCGATGCCCCCCAGCGCCTGCTCGACCTGCGAGCGCAGCCCGCGCGGCGCGCGGTCCATCAAGACGTCGAACGCGCGCTTGCCCATGCGCAGCGAGAGCACCAGCACGATCACCGCGACCAGGATCGCCGCCACCGGGTCGGCCGACGAGAGCCACGTCCAGCCGAGCTGCCCGGCCAGCAGCACGCCGAGCAGTCCGAGAATCACGACGGCCGAAGACACCATGTCGGTCGAGAAGTGGAGCGCGTCCGCCTCCAGCGCCGGGCTGCGCGTTTCGCGGGCGACGCGTCGCAGGTTGCGCGAGCGCCCCCAGTCGACGGCGATCGACAGCGCCATCACCGCGAAGGCCCAGACCGTCGGCCGGACCTCCGGCCCCCCGCCGGCGAGCCGCTGCACCGCCTCGTGAACGATCCAACCCGAGGTCAGCACCAACAGGCCGGTCTCGGCCAGCGCCGCGATGTTCTCGATCTTGCCGTGACCGTACTGGTGGTCGGCGTCGGGCGGCCGGCCCGACGCGCGCACCGCGACCCAGGTCAACACCGCGGCGCACAGATCGAGCGCGGAGTGCGCCGCCTCGGCCAGCAACCCGATCGACGCGGTGGCCAGCCCGGCCAGCAGCTTCAGCACCGTCAACAGCAACGCGGCCAGAATGCTGGCCCCCGCCGCGCGTTGCTTGTCGCGGGCCGTGTGCACGTTGTTGACGACGGTCTCGGTCAACGGGCTTTCCCCCGCGCGGCGGCGGCATCTTAGCATCGGGGCGCGGGGCGACCCGCCCGGGTTACCCTGGTGTCATGCCCGGACGTCGCGCGCCGAGAGTGATCCTGCACCTGGACATGGACGCGTTCTACGCGGCGGTCGAGGTGCGCGAGGACCCCGCGCTCGCCGGCAAGCCGCTGATCATCGGCCACCGCGGGCGCCGCGGGGTGGTCTCGACGTGCTCCTACGAGGCTCGCGTGTTCGGCGTGCACTCGGCCATGCCGTCCGTGACGGCGCAGCGACTGTGCCCGGACGCGGTGTGGCTGCCGGGACGGATGTCGCTGTACGTCGAGGTCTCGCGGAGCATCCGGAGCATCCTGCGCGACTGCTCGCCCGTGGTGGAGCCGCTCTCGATCGACGAGGCGTTCATCGATCTGACCGGCATCGCCGCGGATCTCGACGCCGGTCGCGAGATCGGGCGTAGGTTGAAGCGGCGCATCCTCGACGAGCAGAGACTGACGGCGTCTGTCGGCATCGCGCCGAACAAGTTCCTGGCCAAGCTGGCCTCGGACATGGAAAAGCCGGACGGCCTGGTGGTGCTGCCGTACGAGGACCTCCCGCAACGACTGTGGCCGCTCCCGGTCCGGCGACTGTGGGGCGTGGGCCCCCGCACCGGCGAGCGGCTGGAGCGCGGCGGCATCCACACCGTGGGCGACGTGCTGCGCGTGCCCGAGTCGGGCCTGGCCGCGCTGGTCGGCGCCGGGGCCGCGGCGCATCTGCGCGAGCTGGCGCGCGGTGAGGACGAACGGCGGGTGCAACCGCACCGCGCGGCGAAGTCGATCTCCGAGGAACGGACCTACCGCACCGACCTCACCGAGCCCGACGACATCGACCGTGCGCTGCTCGCGCGCGCGGAGGGAGTGGCGCGTGAGCTGCGACGCGAGGGTCTCGAGGCGCGCACCGTCCAGCTCAAGGTGCGCTCGGGCGACTTCACCACCTGGACCCGCTCGACCACGCTGCCGTCGCCGACCACGCTGGCCGAGCCGATCGTCGAGGCCGCGCGCGCGATGTTCCGCGAGCGGATCCGGTTGGCCGGGCGGGGCGTGCGGCTGCTCGGGATCGGGGTCAGCGGCCTGGCTCGTCACGGAAGCGGACAGGCCTCGCTGTTCGACGATCCGGACCGCGAGCGGGCGCGGCGGCTCGCGCGGGCCAGCGACGCGGTGCGGGACCGCATGGGCGAGCGGGCGATCACCCGCGCGCGCCTGCTCCGGCGCCGTCGCGACGAGGACGACGAAGCGCCCGAGGAAGCCTCGAGTCTCCCGTCCGTCGACTGAGCGGGCCCGCGTGCGCGGGAGGCGCGTTGCTATACTGCGCTCCTGACCCAGCGGCTCACGAAGGGAGAACGGGGATGGCCACCGCGTCGTTCGACATCACCACCGGTTGCGACCTCCAGGAGGTCGACAACGCGATCAACCAGACGCGCAAGGAGATCGCCCAGCGCTACGATTTCAAGGGCCTGGACGTTTCGATCGATTTCCGGCGCGACGACGACAAGATCGCGCTGAGCGCCCCGGAGGAGTTCAAGCTCCAGGCGTTGATGGAGGTGCTGCAATCGAAGCTGGCGCGCCGCAAGGTGCCGCTGAAGAACCTGCATCCGGGCAAGGTCGAGCAGGCCCCCGGCGGCAAGGTCCGTCAGGAGCTGTCGCTGCAGCAGGGCATCCCGACCGACACGGCGCGCAAGATCGTGAAGTACCTCAAGGACAAGAAGCTCAAGAAGGTGCAGGCCTCGATCCAGGGCGAGCAGGTCCGGGTGACGTCGCCGTCGCGCGACGCGCTGCAGGACGTGATCGCGATGCTGAAGGAGCAGGACTTCGGCATCGAGCTGCACTTCGGCAACTATCGTGGCTGAGCCCCGTGGGTGGGGCCTGGTCGCGCTGCTGCTGCTGACGCTGGCGCCGGCCGTCGCCGCTGCCGCGCCGGCGGAATGGCCGACCCCGGCCGAGCGCTCGGGCTTCGAGGCCACCCCCGACTACCGCGAGACGATCGACTTTCTGCGCCGCCTGGAAGCCCGCCTCCCGGCGATGCAGCTCGGCTTCTACGGCGTCTCGGCCCAGGGGCGGCCGCTGCCGGTGGTTGTGGTCTCGAAGACCCGCGCGTTCACGCCGGCGGCCGCGCGCGCCGCGGGGCTGCCGATCGTGCTGATCCAGAACGGCATTCACTCCGGGGAGATCGACGGCAAAGACGCCTGCCTGATGATCCTGCGCGACCTCGCGCTCGGCCGGCACCCCGAGATCCTCGACGCGGCGACGCTGGTGATCGTGCCGATCTACAACGTGGACGGCCACGAGCGGATCTCGCCGTACAACCGCGCGCACCAGAACGGCCCGCGGGCGGGCATGGGCTTCCGCACCACCGCCTCCGGCCTCGACCTCAACCGCGATCACCTCAAGCTGGTCAGCCCCGAGGCGCGCGCGATGATCGCGCTGTTCAACGACTGGCGCCCGGACCTGCACGTGGACGACCACGTGACCAACGGCTCGGACCACGACTGGGTGCTGACCTATTCCTGGGCCGAGGCGCCGCAGATCGACCCGGCACTCGACGCCTGGCTGAGCGAGCACATGCCCCGCGTGGTGCGCGCCACCGAGGCCGCCGGACACCGGGTCGGCCCGTACGTCGGGCTGCTGGACGGGCGTGATCCCGCAAAGGGATTCGACACCAACGTTCCCGAGCCGCGTTACGCCACCGGCTACTACCCGCTGCGGCACCGCGTCTCGGTGCTGGTCGAGAACCACGCCTACAAGCCGTACCGCGACCGCGTGCTGGCCAATCGCGACTTCTTGCTGGCGCTGATCCGCGAGGTGGGCCGCGGCGGCGCCGGGCTCCGCGCGGCCGTCGCCGCGGCGGAACGGCGGACCGTGGCCCGCGGTGGCGCGGAAGCGGAGCCCTCGGACGTCGTCGTGCGCTGGGAACCGGCGGACCCGGACCGCGTGCGCTGGCCGGCGTACGAGTGGTACCTCGAGACCTCGATCGTGACGGCGGCTCCCCTGCTGCGCTTTCGCCGCGGCGTGCTGCACGAGGTCGAGGTGCCCTGGATCCACCGCATGCGGCCGGCGCTCAGCCTGCCGCGGCCGCGCGGGTACCTGGTCGAGCCGGGGTGGCCGGTGATCGAGCAGCGGCTGCGCGGTCACGGGCTGCGTGTGGAGCGGCTGACGCGTCCGGCCGAGCTGGAGGTCGAGACGATCCGCGTGGCCGACCCGACTTTCGCGCGCGCCCCGTACCAGGGACTGACGCGCGTCACCGACGTCGAGGTGTCGCGACCCACCGAGACCAGGAGCCTGCCCGCGGGAACCCTGTGGGTTCCTGCGGATCAGCCCGACTTCGAGGTCGCGGTGCAGCTGCTCGAGCCCGAGGCGCCGGACTCGCTGCTGGCGTGGGGCCTGCTGTCGTCGGTGTTCGAGCGCAAGGAATGGATCGGCGCGGCGCGGCTGGAGGACCTGGCGCTGGAGCTGCTCCGTGACCCCGCGGTGAAGGCCGAGTGGGAGCAGGCGTTGACGAACGAGACCTTCGCCGCCGACGCGCGAGCGCGCTGGGAATGGTGGTACCGCCGCACGCCCTTCTGGGACGACGAGATCGGCCGGCTCCCGGTGACGCGGCTGATGCGTCCCGCCGCGCTCACGACCGCTCGCTGGGGCGCCGGCGAGGCCGGCGAGCCCGCGGTCGGGCGCTGGCGGGCCTGGCTGGACAGCCCGGGCGGCGAGCTGCCGTTCGGACTCGAGCTGTCCCGCGACGCCGACGGCTGGCGGGCGTTCCTGCTCAACGGCCCGGAGCGGATTCCGGTCCCGCGGACCGTCGTGGAGCCCGGTGCGTTGACGCTTTCGATCCCGCACTACGACTCGCGCGTGCGCGCGCGGCTGGGCCCGGGCGGCCGGCGGCTCGACGGGGAATGGACCAAGACCGGCGGCGGGGGCAAACCGACGCGGCTCGCGTTCCACGCGGTGCACGGCGACGCGCCGCGCTTCGCCCCGCTCGCCGTCGCCGCGGCGGGCGCGGCCCCGCGCGGCATCGACGGACGCTGGCGCGTCCGCTTCGAGAGCGAGGAGCTTCCGGCGGTCGGGATGTTCGAGCGGGTCTCGGAGAGCGCGGTCGTGGGCACGTTCCTCACCGCCACCGGGGACTACCGCTACCTCGCGGGCAGCTTCGAGGACGTTCGGCTGCGGCTGTCCTGCTTCGACGGCGCGCACGCGTTCCTGTTCGACGCGCGCCTCGGCGAGGACGGCACGCTCGCCGGAGATTTCTGGTCGCGCGACACCTGGCACGAGACCTGGACCGCGGTGCGGGACCCGGAGGCGAGCCTGGTCGACCCGTTCGAGCTGACCCGCTGGACGGGGGCGGCCGAGCTGCGCGATCTGCGTTTTCCCGATCTCGACGGCAACCCGCGGTCGCTCGACGACCCGGCCTTCGCCGGCAAGGCGCGGATCATCGAGGTGTTCGGCTCGTGGTGTCCCAACTGCAACGACGCCGCCGCCTACCTGGGCGAGTTGGACCGGCGCTACCGCGACCGCGGGCTCAGGATCCTCGGGCTGGCGTTCGAGCTGACCGGCGACTTCGAGCGCGACGCCGCGCAGGTGCGACGCTACATGCAGCACCACGGGCTCGATTTCCCGGTGCTGGTGGCGGGCACCTCGGACAAGGGCGCCGCCTCCGAGGCGTTCCCGGCCATCGATCGCGTCCGCTCGTACCCCACGACGATCTTCGTCGACGCGCGGGGCCGGGTGCGCGCGATCCACACCGGCTACAGCGGTCCCGCGACCGGCGCGGCCTACGCCGAGCTGCGGGCCAGGTTCGAAGCGTTGATCGAGCGCATGCTGGCCGAGGCGGACTAGCACCGGGTCCTCGAAAAAACGCCGGCGATCCCGGAGCAAAGCGGCCCTCGTTGTCCGTTTTCCGGTAGCCCGCGCGCGGCTACACTCCTCCACCCTGCACCGGGGCAGGTCCTCACCTCGAGAGTGGCACCATGCGCCAACCTTGCATCGCCGGCGCGCTCGTCCTCGCGACGTGCGCCGCTCTGCTGCCCTCCAGCGCCGCCGGGCTGACCCTCGACGAACGCGTCCGCGCGCAGCGGGCCATCGAGCGTGTCCGCGCCGCGCATCGCGGCGGAGCCGACCGCGCCCCCGCGGCGGACGTCGAAGCCCAGGTGCTGCGCTACCTGCGCCAGTCGGCGGCACTGGCCACGATCTGGGACGACCCGGTGACACCGCACGCGCTGCGCGCCGAGCTGCGACGGATGGCGGCCGGTACCCGCATGCCCGATCGCCTGCGCGAGCTCTACGCCGCGCTCGACGACGATCCCGTGCTGGTGCAGGAGTGCCTGGCCCGGCCGGCGCTGGTCGAACGGCTGGTGCGGCAACGCTACGCCTGGGATCCGCAGCTCCACGCCGCGCCGCGACGACGCGCGGAACGGCTGCGCGACGCGCTGCGCGACGGGAACCTCGACGCGCGCGACCCGGGCACCCGGCGAACGGTCGTGCGCTGGATCGTCGAGCGCGGCGACGACGAGGCCGGCTCGCCGACGTTCGCGGTTTCGCCGGGCGAGCTGGAGCGCCTCCGCGCATCACGACTCGCCGGACGCGGAGAGCCGGGACCGCTCCACGAGACCGCGGAGCGGTTCGTCGTGCACGTGCTGCTCGAGCAGCGGCCCGACGAGCTGATCGTGGCCGCGTACGCCGTGGACAAGCTGCCCTTCGACGCGTGGTGGGACGGCATCGGGCCGACGCTCGACCCGACGGCGGTGGGCCCGGTGGCGCGGCGCGACGACGGCTTGCCGATTCCGGACGCCGGCGCGGCCGCGGCGACGGCGTGCCTGCCCGACGACACCTGGGACAACGGGGCGCTCGACGATCTCCCCGCACCGCGGCGCCTGCACAGCGCGGTGTGGACCGGGAGCGAGATGATCGTGTGGGGCGGCTGGGACGGTTACGCCCCGATCGCCCGCGGCGCGCGGTACGATCCCGCGATCGACGCCTGGACGCCGATCACCACCTCCGGGGCGCCCACCGCCCGGTACCGGCACACCGCCGTCTGGACCGGACAGCGGATGATCGTCTGGGGCGGGCTGGGAGTCGCCGCGCTGGGCAGCGGAGCCGGCTACGATCCGGCCACGGACAGCTGGAGCGCCGTGTCGGACGCCGGCGCGCCGGCGGGCCGTTACGATCACGCGGCGGTCTGGACCGGAGACGCGATGGTGGTCTGGGGCGGATACGACGGTTCATACCTGGCCACGGGAGGACGCTACGACCCGCTGACCGACGCGTGGCTGCCGACCTCGACCGCCGCGGCGCCCGCCGGGCGCTCGCTCCACACCGCGGCGTGGACCGCGGGCCGCGTGGTGGTCTGGGGCGGCTGGAACGGGTCGAGCCGGCTCGGCTCGGGCGGGCGTTACGATCCGGCCGGCGACGCCTGGGCACCGGTCTCCGCCGTCGGCGCTCCCGGCCCACGCCAGGAGCACGCGGCGGTGGGAACCGGTGACGCGATGATCGTCTGGGGCGGCTTCGACGGCACGTACCGCGGCGACGGCGGGCGTTACGACCCCGGGGCGGACGCGTGGTCCGCGGTCTCGAACGCCGGCGCGCCGGCGGGCCGGCGCGGCCACGTCGCCGCGTGGAGCGGTGAGGCGATGATCGTCTGGGGCGGGCTCGGCGCCGCGGGCTACCTCGCTACGGGAGGTCTCTACGATCCGGGCGCCGACACGTGGAGCGACACCGCCCTCGCGGGCGCCCCGAGCGCGCGGGACCAGCACACCGGGGTGTGGGACGGCACGCGGTTGCTCGTGTGGGGCGGCTTCGACGGCATGTTCGCGATCGACAGCGGAGGCCGTTACGACCCCGCCGCCGGTTCCTGGATGCCGACCTCGCGCGGTGGAGCGCCCCCGGGCCGCTACCTGCACTCCGCGGTGTGGACCGGCAACGAGCTGATCGTGTGGGGCGGCTCCGACGGCACCGACCTCGACAGCGGCGGGCGTTACGAGCCCGCGACCGACAGCTGGCGTGCCACCACGACGGTGGGCGCGCCGGCCGCGAGACGCAGCCACACCGCGGTCTGGGCGGGAGCGTCGATGATCGTCTGGGGTGGGCGCGCCGGGATGGTCGAGCTCGGCACCGGCGGACGCTACGACCCGGTCAACGATCGCTGGCGGCCCGTCTCCACCGACGGCGCTCCGGAGGCGCGCTACCGGCACACCGCGGTCTGGACGGGCGAGCGGCTGGTGGTGTGGGGCGGGCGCGGCGGTTCGTACCTCGATACGGGGGGCCGCTACGACCCGGCAGCCGACGGCTGGACACCGATGTCGGGTACCGGGGCGCCGGCGGCGCGCGACCGGCACAGCGCCGTCTGGACCGGACAATCGATGATCGTCTGGGGTGGACGCGGCTCGGACTGGCTCGACTCCGGAGCGCGCTACGATCCGGCGACCGACACCTGGACGCCGACCGCGACGAGCGGAGCCCCCTGGCCGCGGTTCCGGCACACCGCGGTCTGGAGCGGCAGCGAGATGATCGTCTGGGGCGGCTCCGACATCGCGCTGCTCGCGGGCGGTGGGCGTTACGATCCGCTCTCCGACACCTGGACGCCGGTCACGACCCTGGGAGCCCCGGGCGCCCGCGACCGGCACACCGCCGTGTGGTCGGGAGACCGGATGATCGTGTGGGGCGGTTGGACCGGCGCGCCGGCCGACGACGGCGCGCTCTACGACCCCGGGCTCGACCAGTGGGAAGTCGTCGCGACGGCGAACGCGCCGCGCGGGCGCTACGACCACGCGGCGGCCTGGACGGGCAGCTTCATGGCCGTGTGGGGCGGCAATCCCGCGCTGGGCAACGGCGGCCGCTACGCCCGCGGCCACACCGCCGACGATGACGGCGACGGGCTCGCGGAGTGCGACGGCGACTGCAACGACGGCAACCCCGCCGTGCGGCCGGGAGCGCTCGAGGTCTGCGACGGCGTCAACAACGACTGTGACGATCCGGCGTGGCCCGCGCTGCCGCCCGGCGAGGCCGACGACGACGCGGACGGGATCAGCCCCTGCGCGGGCGATTGCGACGACACCGACGGGTCGGTCTACCCGGGGGCCCTGGAGATCAACGACGGCCGCGACAACCAGTGCCCGGGCGATCCGGGGGCGGGGCTGGTGGACGAGATCGCGTCGGCCGGATTCCGCACGCCGGGCGACACGCAGCGCTACAGCTGGGACGCCCAGCCGGGAGCGTCCGACTACGAGGTCGCGCGCTCGGGTCGGCCGGACTTCAGCGCGGACTGTCTCCGGGTGACGCGGAGCGACCCGTACTGGGACGATCCCGAGCTTCCGCTCCCGGATGCCGGGTTCCACTACCTCGTCCGCGCGCTGGCGCCGTTCGCGGGGAGCTGGGGCGCCGACTCGGCGGGAGTGGAACGAACCGTTTGCCCCTGACCCGGCGCGTTGAGTTAGGATCGGCAGGATGCAGCTGATCCTGATCTCGGCCATGACGCGGGACCGGGTGATCGGAAGCCGCGGCGGCCTGCCCTGGAACATCCCCGAGGAATACGGCCAGTTCGTGAGCCTGGTCCGCGGGCACCCCGTGATCATGGGCCGCACCAGTTACGAGATCTTCGGCGGCGACCTCGGCGAGTCGCCGCTGATCGTGGTCAGCCGCTCGCTGGGCGAGCTGCCCGGGGTCGAGGTGTGCTCCGGCATCGACGAGGCGATCGAGGCGGCCCGCGCCCACGGGCCGACGGTGTTCAGCGCCGGCGGGGCCTCGATCTACCGGCAGACGCTGCCGCGCGCCGACGCGATGTACCTGTCGTTCGTCAAGGGCGACTATCAGGGCGACGCGCGGTTCCCGGAGTTCGACGAGGCGGACTGGGTGATCACCCGCACCGACCACCACCCGCAATTCGAGTTCCGGATCTACGAGCGCCGCAGCGACTGAGCCGCCGGCAGCGGCACCACGACCTCGGCCTCGAAGTCGGAGTGCACCACCGGCGCTCCGCAGTCGCGCGGCCGTGCGCCCCCGAGCGCCGTCAGGCGCTCCAGCAGCCAGGCTTCCTGCGCCCGCCGCGCCGCACGCACGCCGTAGCCCGAGTTCGGCAGGGCCACGCAGATCACGCGCTCGCCGGCCGCCGTCGACAGGTACCCGACCAGCAGCGACACGCCGCCGTCCGTCGTCGTGAGCGTGCCGGTCTTGCCGGTCAGGGAGCGCACCGCCACGCCGCCCTCGCGGAAGCTCGCGAACCGCTCCAGCGTGCCGGGATCGCAGCCGCCCACCGGCAGCACGTCCTCGACCCGGATGCCGAGCCTGCCGCAGGCCGCGTGCAGCTCGCGCAGCAGGCGCACGATTCCGCGCGGGGTCAGCCGGTTCGTGCCCAGGCCGGACAGCGTATCGAACCGAACCGCATCGGCCGGCAGGCCCAGCCGTTCGGCCAGGTCGCGGGCAATCTGCGCGGCGCTGCCCGCCCCGGGCTCCAGTCGCTCGATGTCGTTGTTCGAATACGAGTTCAGGCGCTTGAGGATCCGCGCCAGCGGGTTGGAGCGGTGGACCGCGAGCGCTCGCTCGGGAGTCTCGTCGCCGTCCGTGACCGCGACCCCGCCGTCCACCACCACCCGCGGCGGCTCGGCGCCCGCAGCCATGCCGCGCCGAGCGCCGAACTCGGCCCAGATCGTGCGCAGGTTGCGGTCCCAGCGAGCCGGGTCCCAGGCCTTGCGCAACCGATCGGCCATCTTTCGCGAGCGGTCCGGATCCGGCAGCGGTCCGCCCGCCGAGCCGCCTTCCCAGCCGATCCAGAACCGCTCGTCCACCTTCAGGGTCCCCTCGACCCGCTCGAGGCCGGCCGCGTTGAGGGCCGCGGCGACCAGGAACGCGTTCTCCGGATGGAAGTCGGGGTCGGCCGCGCCGACGACGACCAGGTCACCGCGGAGCACGCCCGCCTCTTCGTCGACGACGCCGTCCGTGACGAAGCGGGTCTCGAAACGATGCGCCGGACCGAGCCGCTCCAGGGCCCGCAGCGTCACCGCGACCTTGACCACCGAGGCGGGGTTGACCGGAGCGTCGGCGCCCCGCGACTCGACGTCCAGGCCCTCGAGCGTCTCGACGTGCCACACCAGGCGCGACTGCGGATCGGCCGCCGTCGGCAGGCCGGCGCCCGTCAGCGCCAGCAGCACGGCACACCTCGCGAGCGCCGACCGAACCCGGAAGCTGCTCATCTCGACTCGTCTCCTGCGGCTGGACCCGCCCGGCCGTTGTGTGACATTCTGACCCGGTTCCGTTCGTTTTTCACCCGACGACCCGAGGCGCCCTTGAAACACCCCACCCCGGGCCCCGCGGCGCGCGAGCGGCTCGGCCGCGCCCGCCCCTTCTCCAAGATGGGTCCCGAAGTGGTCGACCGCATCTTCTCCTGCATGCGGGAGCGGCGTTACCGCCGCGGCGAGACGCTGATCCGCCAGGGGGACGAGGGGGACTGCCTGCTGGTGCTGCTCCAGGGAACCGTGCGGGTCGATGTCCGCGATCCGGCGGGCGAGAGCCACGAGGTGGGCCGGGCCGGACCGGGTGAGGTCCTCGGCGAGCTGGCGTTGCTGACGCGCGAGAAACGCAGCGCCGACGTCGTCGCCGAGAGCGCCGTGCACGCGTTGACGCTCTCCGCGGGCGACTTCGACGGGCTGGCGTTGCGCCACCCCGAGCTGGGCATCCTGCTCACCCACTTGGTCGCGGAGCGGTTGGGCCAGACCGCGCGTGACGGGCTGGGCGGCAAGCGGGTCGGCCGCTACCGCATCCGACGCTGCGTGGGTCGGGGCGGGATGGCGATCGTCTACGAGGCGGAGGACCTGGACTCCGGACGCACCGTGGCACTGAAGATGATGAGCCACCGGCTGCTCTATGAGCCCGACGTGCTGACGCGCTTCCGTCGCGAGGCGGACATCGCGGCAACGCTGCACCACGAGAACATCGCCGAGATGTACGGTCGCTTCCAGGCCTACAACACCTGGTTCCTGGTGATCGAGTTCTGCGACGGCCCGACGCTGGCCGACGTGATCTTGCGCCACGGTGGTCTGGCCGAGACGCAGGTGCGGGCGATCCTGGGACAGCTCGCGCGGGCGCTGGTCTACATCCACGCGCGGAACGTCGTGCACCGCGACCTGAAACCCGGCAACGTGATGCTGACCCGGGACGGCGTGGTGAAACTGATGGACTTCGGCCTGGCGCGCCCCCCCGTGCGACCGCTCGACGAGCAGACGGTGACCCGCCCGGGGATCCCGATCGGCACGCCGGTCTACATGGCGCCGGAGCAGCTGTTCGCCGAGGACTGCGACGCGCGCGTCGACATCTACGCCCTGGCCTGCATCGCCTACGAGCTGCTGACCGGGCGGCACTGCTTCCGCGGGATGAGCTTCCGCGAGCTGGTGACCGAGAAGCTGTCGCCGCAGCTGCCCGCCGCGCAGGACATCGGCGGCGGCATCAGCGACGAGCTGTACGCCGTGCTCGAGCAGGGGCTGCGCAGCCGCAAGGAGGAGCGGCTCGCCGCGCTCGCTGCGGTCGCCGCCTGGGCGGCGCCGGTGGACGACCGCGTGATCGGGACGCCCCGCCGGCTGGAGTAGAGTGTGCCCGTGGCTACCCTCCGGCCCGGCACCCGCCCTCCGTGGGTGATCGCGCATCGCGGCGCGTCCGCCGAGCGTCCCGAGAACACGCTCGCCGCGTTCGATCGCGCGCTCGGCGAGGGCTGCGACGGCATCGAGCTGGACGTGCAGCTCTCGCGTGACGGGGTCCCGGTGGTCTATCACGACCGCACGCTGTACAAGGCCGGTGGCGGGCTGCGCCCGGTGTGGCGGGTCGACGCCGCGGAGATCGGCCGGCTGGACGCCGGACGCCGGCTCGGTCGCGGCCACGCGGGCCAACGGGTGCCCACGCTGGAGCGGGTGCTGCGCCGCTACGCGCGCCGTACGACCCTGCTGATCGAGCTCAAGGCGCGCCTGCGCGACCGCAAGGCGGGCGTGCACCTGCGGCTTGCCGATGCGGTGGTCGACTGCGTGCGCTCGCTGGGACTGGAGCGGCGCGTGATGGTGCTGTGCTTCGACCTCGACACGTTGCGGCGCGTGGCGGAGCGCGGCCGCAGGATTCCCCGGGTGCTCAACCTCGAGGCGCCCCGGCGCATGACGGCGGCGCTGTCGCGGGCGCTGGCGTGGCTGGACGCGCTGGCGGTGGACGTGCGGACGCTGTCCCCGGCGATCGTCGAGGCCGCCCACGCGGCGGGACGCCCGGTGCTGACCTACACCTGCAACACGCCGCGGACGGTGCGGCGCGCGCTGGCGGCTCGCGTCGACGCCGTGATGGCGGACCGGCCGGGCTGGCTGCGCACGCTCGTGGAGGCCGCGGACGGCCGATGATGCGACGGGACTTCTCGACGCTCGATCGCGGTCCGGTCGACCTGCTGGTGGTCGGAGGCGGGATCTACGGCTCGTGGATCGCCTACGACGCGGCGCTCCGCGGTCTGCGCACCGCGCTGGTGGAACGGGCCGACTGGGCGGCGGGCACCTCGTCCGCCTCGTCGAAGCTGATCCACGGCGGGCTGCGCTACCTGGAGCGGTTGCACATCGGGCTGGTGCGCACGTCGTTGCGCGAGCGCAGGCGGCTGGCGCGGCTCGCGCCGCACCGCATCCGGCCGCTGCGCTTCGTGATCCCGGTCTACTCGGGCGACCGGGTGGGACGTCTGCGCTGGAAGCTCGGTCTGACGCTGTACGACCTGCTGGCGGGTCGCGACCAACCGGTTGCCGGACACACCTCGGTGCGCAAGCACGAGCTGCTGTCCGGGTTCCCGTTCCTGCGCCCGGAGGGACTGCGCGGCGGCTTCAGCTACGGCGACTGCGCGATGGACGACGCGCGCTACACGCTGGAGATCGTCGACGGCGCGCTGGCCGCCGGGGCCGCTGCGGTCAACCGGGCCGAGGTGTCGCGCCTCGCGACCGACCGCGGGCGGGTGATCGGAGCGGAGGTGCGTGACCGCGAGAGCGGCGCCGCGCTCGAGCTGCGCGCCGCGCTGACCGTCGACTGCAGCGGCGCGTGGAGCGCGGAAGTGCTGCCCGACCGCAACGCCGCGACCGAGCTGACGCGGATGACCAAAGGCGCGCACCTGGTCATGCCGGGGTTGCCCGTCGAGGAGGCGTTCCTGCTGCTCGCAGGGGTCGACGGCCGGGTGTTCTTCCTGATCCCGTGGTACGGGCGGACGCTGCTGGGCACGACCGACACGCCGTATCACGGCGACCCCGACGAGCTGCGCCTGGCCGCGGGCGACATCGATTACCTGCTCGGGGCGGCGGGCCGCTACTTCCGCTCCCGATGGACCGAGCGCGACATCCAGGGCGGCTACGTGGGGCTGCGCGTGCTGCAGAACGAGCGCGCGGCGGACCCGTCGGAGGTGACGCGCGAGTGGGCGCTCGAGGAGCCGGCGCCCGGACTGCTGATGCCGGTCGGCGGCAAGTACACCTCGGCTCGCGCGGACGCGGCGCAGGCGGTCGACGTGGTGATGGAGCGGCTGGGCCGTCCGCGCGGAGGCCGACCGACCGAGGAGCGCGCGTTCCCCTGGACCCCGCCCGGGCCGTTCGCGACGTGGCTCGAAAGCTCCGTCGCGCGCGGCATCGAGCTCGGCCTCGACCCGCTCACGGCGCACACCGGCGCGTGCCGCCACGGTGCGCGAGTGGGCGAGCTGTTCGCCCTGATCGAGCGCGATCCGGGCCTGGCCGCACCGCTCCACCCCGAGCTGCCGTTCTCGCGCGCGGAGGTCGTGCACGCCGCCGCGGCCGAGATGGCGCGAACGCTGGAGGACGTGCTGCGGCGCCGCGTGCCGGTCTCGTTGCTGGCCCGGCTCGACCCGCGGGTCGTCGGCGACGCCGCGACGCTCGCCGGCCGGGTGCTGGGATGGTCGGAGGACGAACGGCGCCGGCAGGTCGAGACGCTGCTCGCCGAGCTGCGACTGCCGGAGGGACCGGCGCCATGACGCGGGTCGCGGCGCTCGATCTGGGCACGACGCGGATCAAGGGCGGCTGGCTGGAGGGAGCGCGGCTGCACGAGCAACACGTCGTCTCGCTGCCCGCGCCGACGCTGAGCGGTGCCGGCGAGCTGCGCGAATCCCCCGCCGAGGCGTACCTCGAGCAGGCGACGCGGGTGCTGGAGCTGTTGCAGCGCGAGGCCCCCGGCGGCCTGGTGCTGGGATTGGCCAGCCAACGATCGAGCTTCACCGTCTGGAACGCGCGCAGCGGCGAGCCGCGGCTGCCGCTGATCTCGTGGCAGGACCGTCGTGCCGCAGCGTGGTGCGCCCGGCACCGCGACAGCGAGCCGCTGGTACGGCGCCTGACCGGATTGCCGTTGTCCCCGCACTACGCCGGACCGAAGCTGGCCATGCTGATCGAACGGCGCCCGGAGCTGCGGCAGGGACTCGCCGACCGCTCGTTGCGCGCGGGGACGCTGGACAGCTTCGTGTTCGCCCGCTGGTCCGGCGGCCGGCATCACGCCACGGACGCCACGATGGCCGCGCGGACGTTGATGTGCGATCCACGAACGGGCCGCTGGCAGCCCGGGATGCTGGCGCTGTTCGGCGTGCCGGCCTCGGGATTGCCGGCGATCGAGCCGACCTCCGGCCGCGCCGCTCCGGTGCGCCCGGGCGTCACGGTTGCCGCGAGCGTCGCCGACCAGGCCTCCGGCGCGCTGGCGGTGCTGGGCGACCGCACCGATGCGGTCCTGGTCAACCTCGGCACGGGCGGCTTCGTGCTGCGGCCGACCGGCCGGACGATGCAGACGCGGACCGGCTACCTGGCCGGACCGCTGCTCGGCAACCCCGGCGATCGACGCTTTGCGCTGGAGGGCACCATCAACGGCGCGGCGACGTCGGTCGACCGGTTCGCCCCGGGCCCCACCGTGACGGAGCCGACCGACCCCGCTCCCGAGGGTTTCGCGCTGCCCGACGATGCGGGGATCGGATCGCCGCACTGGCGGTCCGATCGCGCGCTGACGTTGTCCGCCGCCGCGGAGCGCCTCGACGGCCCGGGCAAGCGGCGCGTGGTGGCCGAGGGGATCGTGTTCCGGGTCTGCGAGATCCTGGAGGATCTCGGCACGAATCCGGCGCCGCGCCACGTGATCCTGGCCGGCGGCCTGTCCCGCGATCCGTTCTTCGCCGTGGCGCTCGCCGCCGCGCTGGACCGGCCGGTGGAGGTGCTGGAGCAAGCCGAGGGCACGTTGCTCGGCGCGGCGATGCTGGCCGCAGGGCGTGCCTCGACGGGCCACGCGGCGCCGGCGCGAACCGTCGCGCCGGGCCCGGGTTGCGGCTACCTGCGGGCCAAGTTTCCCCTCTGGAAGCGGTTTCTGGAGCGACTGCTCGCCGACTAGTGGCCCGATCCGGTGCACTTTGACCACGATCCGGACTTGGAGGGTCCCGCCGGCGGCGCTACCGTGTGCCACCAGGGAGGTGCACCATGCCCAGCGTCGGCGACCGGTTTCGTCCCGCCTACCTCGGGCTCGACCGGAGCGAGCTGAAGCGTCGCGTCGAATCCGCCGTGGCGATGTTGGCGGATTGCCGGGCCTGCCCCCGCGACTGCGGGGTCAACCGGCTCGAGGACCACTGGTCCGCCTGCAAGACCGGGCGCCACGCGGTCGTCGCCAGCTACTTTCCGCACTTCGGCGAGGAGGACTGCCTGCGCGGCTGGAAGGGCTCGGGCACGATCTTCTTCGCCCACTGCAACCTGCGCTGCGTGTTCTGCCAGAACTGGGACATCAGCCAGGCGGTCAAGCCGGGGCCGGCGGCGCCGGGATCCAGCGCGGACGAGATCGCCTCGATGATGCTCGAGCTGCAGGACCACGGCTGCCACAACATCAACTTCGTCACTCCCGAGCACGTCGTGCCGCAGGTGATCGAGGCGATCGTGGTCGCGGTCGACCGCGGCCTGACGCTGCCGATCGTCTACAACACCGGGTCCTACGACTCGCTGGAGAGCCTCGAGCTGCTCGACGGCATCGTCGACATCTACATGCCGGACTTCAAGTACTGGTCGACGGAGCGGAGCAAGACCTACCTGATGGCGGCCGACTACCCGGAAACCGCGCGCGCGGCGATCCGCGAGATGCACCGGCAGGTCGGGCCGCTGGTGCTCGACGACGACGGCCTGGCCCGGCGCGGCCTGTTGTTGCGGCACCTCGTGATGCCGGGGCAACTGGACGAGAGCCGCGAGATCCTGAGCTGGATCTCGAGCGAGCTGGGCAACGACACCTACGTCAACCTGATGAACCAGTACTACCCCGGGGGGACGGTGCGGGACGGACGTTTTCCGGACCTGACCCGCATGCTGACGCCCGCCGAGTATCACGAGGCGCGCGGATACGCGCGCAAGCTGGGGCTCCAGCGGCTGGATCACCGCCGCGCTCACGCCCGGCTGTTGCTGCGACTCGCGGAGGT
Source organism: Candidatus Polarisedimenticolaceae bacterium (assembly GCA_041629655.1). Taxonomy (GTDB): domain Bacteria; phylum Acidobacteriota; class Polarisedimenticolia; order Polarisedimenticolales; family Polarisedimenticolaceae; genus JBFKMV01. The sequence continues at coordinate 53,194 of JBFKMV010000002.1, read as the reverse complement.
CGGCGGCGGCAAGCCCCGCTACCTCGGCGCGCCCGTCGCCGACTAGCACGACGGCCAAGAAATGCGACGGGGGACGGGTCGTCACCCGTCCCCCGCCGTCCGGAGGCTGGACTGCTGCCGGCCGTCAGGCGCCCGGGCAGACGATCTCGTCCTGCATTGCGCCGTCGACGTAATCGATGTGGGCGCAACCCTCGACGATCGCGATCGTCGCCACCGGGTTGCCGTTGTGGGTCACGGTTCCGGTCATCGTCTCGCGGTCGAGCAGGAACCGCACGACGCCGCCTCGCGGCCCGTTGACGATCAGCTCGAACTGCGTCGGCGAGACGATCACGGTGACCGCGATCGTCGCGCCACCGGCGGGCGTCACGGTCTTGTTGAAGGTGAAGCTGAAGTCGACCACCTGGTCGGCCTCGTCCAGCGTCACCGTCCCGAAGGCGCTCCAGGTCGCCGAGCCGCGCGAGCCCGTCGCCGTGGCGTCGAAGTCGAGGGTCCAGGCCGACCCGCTTTCCGGCTGGTTCTCGGCCGGCGTGGCCACGAGCGTCCCGCTGACCTCCACCTCGTCGCCGCCGATCAGCGCGGTGCCGCCGAACGTGAACGTCGCCACGCCGGCTTCCGACACCGAGCAGGTACCGCTGATCCCGTTCTCCAGCTCGAACGTCTCGGGGCACGACGAGGGCAGCATCGCGGCCGCCACGCCGCCCACGACGGCGGGGTTCGGCGAGCTGAGCTGATCCATCATCCCGACGATCATGTCGCCAGCGCTGTCGGCCGACGGCGCGGCCAGCGAGGCCCCGACGCCGCCCGACTGTAGATCGGTCTGCACGTCTTCCTGACTCGAACCCGTCGTCGCGTCGTCGCAGCCGGTCAGGCCTGCAAGCAGGACCAACACGGCGACCGATACGGCGCGGGAAACGGAAACACGCATGCGATTGCTCCTTGTTTAGGGGAAACCGGAACCGGCGACCGTTCAGACCGCCTGCAACGAATCTAGGAGCCACGCACGGACGGGGCAAGTCTCCGCGGATTTCCGCGATTACGATCCTGTCGCCGGCGAATCGATCCCGCCCCAACGGGACGTTTTCGCGTGACGCGCTTGACCCGGCTCGCGTTGCCCCGTGGACCCGGATTGCGTTAGTCTCGCACCCGGTCCCCATCGATCGGGCGGAGGAATCGGGCATGAAGATCCGTGCGGCGGTCCTGGAATCGTTCGGCCAGCCGCTGGTCGTCCAGGAGCTGGACCTGGACGGTCCGCGGGACGGCGAGGTGCTGGTCAAGGTGCACGCCTGCGGCGTGTGCCACACCGATCTGTACACCGCCAGCGGAGCGGACCCCAGCGGCTACGCGCCGTGCGTGCTGGGACACGAGGGGGCCGGGGTGGTCGAGGCCGTCGGGCCGGGCGTCTCGCTGGTGCGCGAGGGCGACCACGTGATCACGCTGTTCTCCCCGGAATGCGGCACGTGCGAACACTGCGCGAGCGGCAGGACCAACCTGTGTCTGGCGATCCGCGAGCCGCAGGGCCGCGGCTACCTGCCCGACGGGACGACACGGTTGTCGCGGGACGGCGAACCGTTGCGCCACTTCATGGGGTGCAGCACCTTCGCCGAGTACACCGTGATGCCCGAGATCGCGCTGGCCCGGGTCAACCGCGAAGCCCCGCTGGAGAGCGTCTGCACGCTGGCCTGCGGCGCCGCGACGGGGATCGGCGGCGCGCTGTGGAAGGCCGAGGTGCGGCCGGGCTCGACCTGCGCCGTGTTCGGGGCGGGGATGGTCGGGCTCGGCGCGGTGGTCGGCTGCAAGCTGGCCGGCGCAGAGCGGATCATCGCCGTCGATCTGTCGCCCGGGCGGCTCGAGCTGGCGCGCCGCTACGGCGCCACGGACACCTTGCCCGCGGGCGACGACGTGGTGCCGCGAATCGTCGAGCTGACCGGTGGGTTCGGGGCCGACTACACCTTCGAGGCCACCGGCAGCGTGGCGGTGATGGGGCAGGCCGTCGAGGCGGCGCGCATGGGCTGGGGGCTGTGCACGGTGCTCGGCGTGGCGGGCAAGGGTGAGAAGCTGGAGATCGTGCCGCGATTCCTGATCACCGGTCGCCGCGTGCAGGGCGGGAGCTTCGGAGGCGTGCGGGGCCGCACGCAGCTGCCGCAGCTCGTCGAGCTGTACCTCGAGGGCCAGCTCGATCTGGACGGTTTCGTATCGCACCGGCTGTCGCTGGACGAGGTCAACCGCGGTTTCGAGCTGATGGAAGCGCAGGACGGAATCCGCTCCGTGATCCGGTTCTGAGTCCGAGGAGACGCGACGTGATCATCGAAAAGACCATGAGCGACGGATGGCTCTCCAACACCTGGCTCGTCGGCGACCGTCCCGGCGGGCACGCGGTGCTGATCGACACCGGCGGGCCGATGGAGCCGATCGTCGAGGCGATCGAGCGACACCGGTTGACCGTGTCCCACGTGCTCTGTACGCACCACCACATCGACCACGTGCAGCACAACGCCGCGTACAAGTCCAGGTTCGGCTGCCCGATCTGCGGTCACCGTTCGGAGAACCGGTTGTTCGGCGGGCTGGACCTCGAGCTGAGCGACGGCGACGAGCTGGTCACCGGCGGGCTTCACATCCGGGCGCTGCACACCCCGGGTCATACGCTGGGCATGCTGGCCTTTTTGGTCAACGAGCAGCGCGTGTTCACCGGGGACACGCTGTTCCGCCGCACCGTCGGCGGCACCCGTGCGCCGGGACACACGACGTTCGAGGAGCTCCGGCACTCGATCATGGAGGTGCTGATGCGCCTGCCCAAGCAGACCGCGGTGCACCCCGGGCACACCGATCCGACGACGATCGCCGAGGAGTGGGAGCACAACCCGTTCATCCGCCTGTGGCGCGGTGTCGCGACGCCGGCCGAGCGCCGCTGCACCGCGTTCGGGCAACCGGCGACGCTGCTGCTCCAGGCCCGCGACTACGACGGCGGGACCAAGTGCTGGGTGCGTTTCGACGAGGGCAACAAGCTCGACGTGGTTCCGGGATCGCAGGTCCGCGTGAGCGACTGAGCCGCGGCGCATGACCCGGCGCGACGAGCGGGCGACGGCGCGGTTCGTGACGGCCGCCCTGGTCGTGCTGACCGCGATCAACGTGCTCAACTACGTGGACCGCTACGTGCTGAGCGCGGTGCTGCCGTTCATCGAGACCGAGTTCGGGCTGGCCGACCGGCACTCGGGCCTGCTCGGCAGCATGTTCATGCTGACCTACCTGCTGGCCTCGCCGCTGTCGGGCTATCTCGGCGATCGGATCACGCGCAAGTACCTCGTGGCGGGTGGCGTGTTCCTGTGGAGCCTGGCCACGATCGGCAGCGGCCTGGCGCCGGACTACGGCTCGCTGGTCGCCACGCGGGCGCTGATCGGCGTCGGCGAAGCCTGTTACGCGGTGATCGCTCCGGGGTTGATCGCCGACCTGTATCGTGAACGTTACCGCGGTCGCATGCTGGCGGTGTTCTACATGGCGATCCCGATCGGCAGCGCGATCGGCTACCTGGTCGGGGGAACGATCGGCGAGTCACTCGGCTGGCGCTGGGCCTTCGCGCTGGCCGGCGCGCCGGGAATGCTGCTGGCGCTGATCGCGCTGGGGCTGCGGGAACCGCGCCGCGGCGCGTCGGACGACGTCGTCGACGCCGGGCCGCCACCGGCGCCGGGAGCGTCGCTGGCGCGTCTGTGGCGGACTCCGGTGTGGCGCCTCGTCACCGCATCGATGACGCTGTCGGTATTTTCCGTCGGTGGGCTCGCGTTCTGGATGCCGACGTTCCTGGTGCGCACGCAGCAGATGTCGGTCGAACAGGCGGGCTCGGCCCTGGGAACGATCCTGGTCGTCACGGGGCTGTTCGGGACCCTGACCGGCGGCTTCCTCGGCGACCGCGTCTCACGGCGTTGGCGCGGCGGCCACCTGCTGGTCTGCGGGTTCGCGCTGTGCGCCTGCGCACCGCTGACCGCGGCGATGCCGTTCATGCCCACCCCGTCGCTGGTGCTCGGTTTCGGCTTCGCGGCGCTGTTCATGCTCGGGTTGACGGCCGGACCGATCAACGCCGCGCTGGTCGGATGCGTGCCGGCCGCCCTGCGCTCCTCCGCCGTCGCGATGAACAACCTGACCGTGCACCTGCTGGGCGACTCGGCGTCGCCGTACCTGCTGGGCTGGATCAGCGACGCCACCGACCTGCGGGTCGCCGTCGCGCTGACCGCGCTGCCGATCGCGGCAAGCGGACTGATGCTGTTTCCGGGCGCGTTGCGGGTGAATCGCTGGCCGGCGGGCCTGCGCCACTACCCCGGGGATTGAGGACGGCGGGGGTGGCCAATCCGGACGGGCGGGATCGCCCGTGCCGTGTCTAGAATGCGAGGGGACTTCCGCCGGCCGGGGCGCGTCGCTCCGTCCGCTCAACGGAAGATCGAGGAGAGGAAACGATGAAGACGAAGGTCGTACTCGCGCTTGTCTTCCTGCTGGCATTGACCACCGCGGGGATTGCAGGCGACGAGGCCAAGACGGTCACGGTAACGGGGAGCATCGCGTGCGCCAAGTGCACGCTCAAGATGGCGGAGGCCACCGACTGCCAGAGCGTGCTGGTCGTCGAGGGCAAGCAGGACGCCGCCCCGATGCACTACTACCTGGTCAAGAACGACGTGACCGAGGAGTTCGGCCACGTGTGTCAGGGTGAGAAGGCGGCCAAGATCACCGGTACCGTCCTGGAGAAGGACGGCAAGCTGTGGCTGACCGCCACCAAGATGAAGGCGCCCAAACAGGCCTGACGCAGCTCGGCCGGCCTGGGGCCGCCGGAGCCGATCGGGGACCTGCGGGTCTTCCGTCTCCGGCGGCTCCCGGCTACGGGTCAGGGGATCCCCGCCGTCTCGGTCTCGGCGGCGAATCCGTCCAGGGCCGCTTCCTCGTCACGGAAGATCTCGAACAGGCTGTCCAGCCGTGTCGCCACGAACAGGTCGTACACCGGCGCCGGCAGCACGAGCTTGATCACGCCGTCGCGCTTGCGGATCCGCTCGCGCCAGATCACCAGCTCGCCGAGCGCGTAGCTGTCGAGGTCCGACACCTCGCGCAAATTCAGCACGAGCAGCGACTCGCCCGCGGCCAGCAGCCCGCGCAGCCGGTCGCGCAGGCCTTCCAGCTCCGGTCCGCGGGTCAGGTCGCCGCGGACGTCGACGACGTCCACCGCACCTCTCGCCCGAACGTCGATCCCCATCGGCTCGTGCCTCGTCGCGCCCGGACGTGACCCCTCGCCCGGCCGTCGTCTACCCCGATACCACGCACGGCGCGGTCGGACAACCTTGGAAACGGGACGGATCGTGTCGCGAGATTCCGCGCCCGTCGCGGCCAGCGGGCCGGCCGCGAAAAACGGACCGAAGCGGTAGACAAGCCTCGTGCTTCATCTTCATCAGCAGGCACGACATACGGCGGTCGCCCGGGAAACGCGTCTCCGCGGTCACCTTTCGGGGGCCGTCGCATGCATCCGGCGCCACTATCATGCCCTCCGGGCACTTCACGTCCGGAACCGGGGCGGACGCATGAACGCCGAATCGATCGCGGACCGGATCGTACGGCCGGGCGACCGGCTGATCATGATCGTGGGCAATTTCGGGTCGGGAAAGACGGAGGTTTCCGTCAACCTCGCGATCCGCTTGTCCGCTGACGGCCGACCGGTCCAGATCGCCGACCTCGACATCGTCAACCCCTACTTCCGTTGCCGCGAGGCGCGGGCATTGATGGAGCGCCACGGGATCCGCGTCGTCGTGCCGCCGGGAGCCCAGGCCTGGGCCGACCTGCCGATCATCCTGCCCGAGATCCGGGGCATGCTGCATCCGCCCGGCGAGACGGTCTCGATCTTCGACGTGGGTGGCGACGACGTGGGCGCGCGCGCGCTGGCGGCCTTCCGGCCGAGCCTCGCCGACGGCGAGTACGAGCTGTGGCAGGTGATCAACTCGAAGCGGCCCTTCACGGACAGCGTCGAGAGCTGCCTGGCGATGCAGCAGTCCCTGGAGCAAGCCTCGCGTCTGCGGGTCACGGGACTGCTCGTCAACTCCCACCTGATCGACGAGACCACGCCGGCCACCGTGCTCGAGGGCTGGCACCTGGCGCAGGCCGTGTCGGCCCGCGCGGGCCTGCCGGTGCGCTGCGTGGCCGTGATGGAGCGGCTGGCCGGGGCCGCGGAGCTGGCCGCGATCGACGCGCCGCTGCTGCCGCTGCGGCGCCGGATGCTGCCGCCGTGGCTGCGGCAAGAGCAAGCCGAGACGCTGCCCGCCGCGCGTCCCGTTCCCCTGGGCAAGCCGGGACCGATCCGCCTCCAACCGCCGCAAGGAGAGCCAGATGGCCAGAATCGGCATTGAGGACGTGCGTTGCAAGGGCTGCGGCCGTTGCATCGCCGCCTGCCCCAAGAACCTGATCGAGTACTCCAAGGAGCTCAACGACCGCGGCTACAACTACGTCGTGTTCACCGGCGAGCAGGAGGACTGCACCGGCTGCACGCTGTGCGCGGTGGTCTGCCCCGACCAGGGCATCGAGGTCTGGAACAAGCGCGACAAGCAAACGTTCGTCAACACCACGGGGCTGACCGAGCGGATGTCGCACTACTGTCCGGGCTGCACCCACGGCGTCGTGCACCGCATCACCGCCGAGGTGCTGGAGGAGCTGGGCCTGCTGGAGCGTGCGATCGGGATCGCGCCGGTCGGCTGCTCGGTGCTGGCCTACGAGTACTTCAACATGGACATGTTCGAGGCGGCCCACGGGCGCGCGCCCGCCGTGGCGACGGGCGCCAAGCGGGCCCGCCCCGACACGATCGTGTTCACCTACCAGGGCGACGGCGACCTGGCCTCGATCGGCGGCAACGAGATCCTCCACGCCGCCAACCGCGGCGAGAAGTTCACCGTGATCTTCATCAACAACGCGATCTACGGCATGACGGGCGGCCAGATGGCGCCGACCACGATGCCGGATCAGCGCACCACGACGTCCCCGTTCGGCCGCGACGTGGAGTCGACCGGTTACCCGCTGCGCGTGGCCGAGCTGCTGGCCACGCTCGAGACGCCGGCCTTCATCGCCCGCGGGTCGGCCCACGACGGCAAGGCCACACTCAAGACCAAGAAGCTGATCAAGCAGGCCTTCGAGCACCAGCGGGACAATCGCTGCTTCAGCTTCGTCGAGGTGCTCTCGACCTGCCCCACGAACTGGGGGCTGTCGCCCAACGAGGCCTCGGAGTGGGTCAAGGACACGATGGTGCCGTACTACCCGGTCGGGATCTTCAAGCAGCCCGGCGGGGTCGAGGGGGCGTCGCATGAGCAGTGAGACCGGAACGCTCGCGGAACGATCCACGACGACCGCGACCGAGGTGTTGATGGCGGGCTTCGGCGGTCAGGGCATGCTGCTGGCGGGCAAGGTGCTGGCTCAGGCCAGCATGAACCTGGGCCGCGAGGTCAGCTGGCTGCCGTCCTACGGCCCGGAGATGCGCGGCGGCACGGCCAACGTGATCGTGTGCATCTCGACGCGGCCGATCGGCTCGCCGTTGATCGAGAGCCCGCGCGGGCTGCTGGTGATGAACCTGCCGTCGCTGGAGAAGTTCGCGCCCAAGGTCCGGCCGGGCGGCGTGATCGTCGTCAACGCCTCGATGATCGATCGCGATCCGGACCGCGACGACTGCACGGTGGTCCGGCTGGATGCGCGAAAGATCGCCGAGCAGACCGGCTCCGACAAGGCGGCCAACTTCGTGATGCTGGGAGCCTACGTCGGCGCGACCGGCGTGGTGCCCGTCGAGGCGGTCGAGCAGGCGATCGAGCAGGAGTTCACCGGCGACCGGGCGAGGTTCGTCGCCTCCAACCTGGCCGCGTTCCGCGCCGGCGTGGCCGAGGGCGTCAAGACGCAGCAATGAGGTATCGATGACCAAGGTGCTGATGAAGGGCAACGAGGCCTTGGGCGAGGCGGCGATCCGCGCCGGCTGCGTCCACTTTTTCGGTTATCCGATCACGCCCCAGACCGAGGTGCCGGAGTACCTGGTCAAGCGGCTGCCCGAGGTCGGCGGAGCCTTCGTGCAGGCCGAGAGCGAGGTGGCGGCGATCAACATGGTCTACGGCGCCGCGGGCACCGGGGTCAAGTGCATGACCTCGTCGTCGTCGCCGGGGATCAGCCTGATGGCCGAGGGGATCAGCTACATCGCCGCCTGCGAGCTGCCGTGCGTGATCGTCAACATCATGCGCGCCGGCCCCGGCCTGGGCGGGATCCTGCCCTCGCAGAGCGACTACTTCCAGGCCACCCGGGGGCACGGGCACGGCGACTACCAGCTGATCGTGCTGGCACCGTCCTCGGTCCAGGAGGCGGTCGACCTGATGTTGCTGGCGTTCGAGCTGGCGGAGCGCTACCGCAACCCGGTGATGGTCTGCGCCGACGGCATGATCGGGCAGATGATGGAGCCGGTGGAGTTTCCGTGCGAAGGCCGCGGCGCCGCGCTGGCGGACAACGACTGGGCGCTGACCGGCGCCAAGGACCGGCCGCGGCGCATCGTCAACTCGCTGATGCTGACGCCCGAGGAGCTGCACGCCCACAACATCAAGCTGAAGCAGAAGTACGACCTCGTCGCGGAGCGCGAGCAACGCTGGGAGCTGTACGGCGGCGACGAGCCGTACGACCTGCTGCTGGTGGCCTTCGGCACCATGGCCCGGATCGCGAAGACCGCGATCGACGAGCTCAAGCAGGCGGGCCTGCGCGTGGCGCTGTTCCGTCCCGTGACGCTCAAGCCGTTCCCCTACCGGGCCTGCCGCGAGGCGATGGACGCCATGGACGCCGGCGGGCGGGTTTTGACCGTCGAGATGAGCATGGGCCAGCTGGTGTTCGACGTGAAGCACGCCGCCGAGGGGACGCGCGAGGTCGACTTCTACGGCACCGCGGGAGGGATCGTCCCGTCGCCGGACAAGGTGGCTGAGAAGATCCGCGAGACGCTGCGCACCACGCCGGCCTGATCGGCCGCCGCAAATGTGGTGGAGCGCGGCTTGCCCCTTCGCCCTCCGGGTCTAGATTCTACGGAGCGGATCCGCAGGGACCTGGGTGGAGGCATCCTCGATGAAAGTCGTGCTTCGTCTGCTGCTCGCCGGCGCGATGGCGTGCGCGGTGACGCCCCTGTTCGCCGGAGTCGACGTCGACCTGGGCGGCGTGGTCCGCATCGGGGACGACGCGGCGCTGTTCGTCGGCATCTCCTCGCACTACTTCGACCGCGACCAGCGGGAGGTCGAACGGTGGGGTGCGCACTACCGCGACCGGGACGATCTCGCGGTGGCGTTGTTCATCGCCGGACGCACCCGCCAGTCGCCCGACGCGATCTGGGCCCTGCGGCGGAACGGCCGGAGCTGGTGGCAGATCGCCGTCCACTTCGGCATGCCCGCCGACGCGCTGTTCGTGCCGGTGCGGCGTCACCCCGGTCCTCCGTACGGCAACGCCTACGGCCACTGGAAGAAACACAAGCGCGACCACCGGCACGCGGTCGTGTTGAGCGACGCCGACGTCCGCAACCTCGTGGCGGTGCGGATGATCCACGAGTACTACCGCGTTTCGGTCGACGTGGCGATGGAGTGGCGCGCCTCGGGCCGCAACCTCGAGGCGCTGATGAACGACGAGTACCGGCGCCGTCACGGCGGCGGTCACGGCAAGGCCAAGTCCAAGGCGCACAAGGCGTCGCACAAGCCCGGCAAGGGCCACGGCCGCCGCTAGGGCCGGGTGCCGGCGGCCAGCTCCCGCGCGCGCTCCAGGTTGCGGGCCGCCGTCTCGTCGGTCGGGTCGAGCCGCAGCACCGCCGAGAAGTGCTCGACGGCGTCTTCGTAACGCCGCTGGCGCGCCCGGACGACGCCGAGGTTCTTGTGCGCGGCGACGTGGTCCGGCGCCAGGCGCAGGGCGCGCTCGAATCGCGTCGCGGCGCCCTCCAGGTCGCCGGAGCGCATCAGCACCGTACCGAGGGTGACCAGCGTCTCGACGTCGTCGGGCTCGGCCCGCAGCACCCGGCCGAGGTGCTCGACCGCGCCCGGAGCGTCGCCGCGGAGCGCGAGCAGGGTGCCGAGACGGCGCTGCGTCGCCACGTCTTCGGGAGCGGTCGCGAGCGCTCGCCGGAGCCACGGCTCGGCTTCCTCCAGGCGGCCCTGCTGGAGCAGCGCGGCCCCCAGGTTGGTCAGCGCGGTGCGGTCGCCGGGCCTCGAGCGGAGCGCCGCGCGGTACTCGCGCACCGCTTCCTCCGGCCGGCCCGCCGCGGCCAGCGCGGCGCCCAGGTTGACCCGCGCCTCCACGTAGCCGGGCGCGATCCTGACCGCCTCGCGGTGGTGCGCCAGCGCCTCGTCGAGCCGGCCCTGATCCTGGAGCGCGGAACCGAGCAGGCTGTGCGCCACGGCGTTGTCCGGGCTCACCGCCAGCGTGTGCGTGAACAGCGTGACGGTGTCCCGCCAGTGGCTCACCTGCACGTAGCTCGCCGCCCCCAGCGCCAGCGTGACCGCGGCCGACAGGACGGCCAGCGTCGTCCTCCGCACCGCGGCCCGGCGAACGCGCGCCTCGAACAACGCGGGCACCCCCCACGCGATCATGATCGACAGACCGATGGTCGGAACGTAGCTGTACCGATCGGCCATCGCCTGCGCCCCCACCTGCACGATCCCGATCACCGGCAGCAGCGTCACCACGAACCACGCCCAGCCCACCGCCAGCCAGGGCCGGCGCCGGGCCGCCAGCCAGACCGCCGCGGAGACGGCCACCAGCAGCAGCGCGGCCAACGCGACCCGGCCCGGCGTGATCGACTCGGGACGGTACGGATACGGAAGCGCCAGAGCGGACGGCCAGAACAGCTTGCCGATGTAGGCCGCGTAGGCCAGCACGGCGTTGCCGAGCCGGCTCGCCAGCGGCAGCCGCTCCAGCGTGCTGACCGCGCCTCCCGCCGACTGCGCCCAGAGCGTGACGATCGCGGAGCCCAGCACCGGGAGCGCCAGCGGCAGCTTGTCCCACACGCGGTGCCGCCCCGCCGCCGCGGCCGCGCGACCGAGCGGCCAGATGTCCAGCAACAGCAGCACCAGCGGCAGCGTCACCAGCATCGGTTTGGCCATCAGGCCGAGCGTCAGCAGCACGGGTACGGGCAGGTACCGCGCGGGCCCCGGGCGGCGCGCGTAACGCGCCCAGGCCAGCATCGTCAGCATCCAGAACAGCGTGCTCAGCACGTCCTTGCGCTCGGCCACCCAGGCCACCGACTCCACGTGCTGCGGGTGGAGCGCGAACACCATGGCGACGAAGCCGCTGCGCCACGAGGCGCCGGTCATGCCGCGGAAGACCTGGAACAACAGCAGTGTGTTGATCAGGTGCAGCGCCAGGTTGGTCAGGTGGAACCACGCCGGGTCGCCGCCTCCCAGCTCGGCGTCGAGCATCAGCGAGAGCCAGGTCAGCGGGTGCCAGTTGGCCTGGGCCGTGGTCGTGAAGGCCCAGCGGAGATTGTCGCCGCCGAGACCGGAGAGGACGCGCGCGTTGTCGCTGACGTAGCCGGGGTCGTCCAGCCGCACGAAGTCGAAGCCCGCCACCTGGAGGTAGACCGCGAGCGTCAGGGCCGTGAGCCCCGCGCGGATCAGGTTGTCCCGGTGAGCGCTCGTCACCGCCCGATTCTAGACGGGCGGGGCGGGCAGGTGCCGGACCGCCCTAGTCGGTGAAGATGTCCTCGACCGTGCCGTCGAGGTCCACGCCGCCCTCCAGCGGTTGCCCGTCCTCGCCGGCGACCGTGACCTCGGGGATGTCGGGGGCCTGCCACGGGGCGTTCGAGGCGCCGAGTCCCGTGAACACGCTGGCCACGTTGTTGAGCAGCCCGGAGACACGCTCGGTCGTCTCCTGCTGCTGTTGCAGCCCCAGTTGGACCTCGGTCAGTCCCCGGCTCAGCAGGTCGAAGTCCTGCCTGAGCGCCTGCCGGGCGGTCTCGGTATCCCGCTCGGTCCGCTCCTGCCCGTCCTGGATCTGCTGCCGCAGCTCGGCGAGGACCCGGGTCGTGCGCTGGTCCAGCTCCTCGACCACCTCGCGCTGTTCGTCCAGCGCCTGCTCCAGCTTGCGCGCCAAGGCGTCGACCTGCCGGCCGAGCACGACCTCGGCGATCGTGGAAAGTGCCTCGGTCAGCCGGTCCTGGTCGGCCGCCGTCATGGTCGCGTCCTCCGCCATCTCGACCCTCCGTGGTCCTGCCGGGGCCGGGTATTCCGGCCCCTGGCGGAACTTAGGGCCGGGATCGGGCGCCGTCAACGCGGGAGGGAGCCCTCGCGGGCCGGCGACTCACGGCGGCAGGCCGTGGTGCGGCGCCGGGCGTCGGCGAGCCGTTTCTCGCCCAGGGCCACGTCGAGCTCGGCGAGGATCACCTGCTGCCGGGTCGCGACCTCTCCGCTGCGGAGCTCCCGGATGCTGGCCAGGAACTCGCGGCTGAACGTCAGGTCCACCGTGGCGACCTCGATCGCCTTGGCCTGCTGGTCGCAGTCGGCCCTGCGGTAGCGCCGGTACGCGCTGTCGAGATCCCGCGTAGGCGGAACCGCGGTCTCGCCCGCACCGGCTTTCGGAGCGCTACAGAGCAGCCGGTATTGCTCCACCAGCGCCGCTTGCCGTTCCAGCTGGAGGTCGGCCCGCTCCAGGGCCAGGCGCGCCGAGTCGTAATCGTACTTCGCCTCGAGCCAGATCATCCGCTGGATCGCCTCGGCCTCCCGGAGACCCTCGATCAGCTCGAAGATCTCCCCGTAGGCCTCGAAGCCCGAGCGGGCCAGATCGACTTCGAGCCGGGCATTCTCGAGCCGGAGCGTCTCCTCGTGGAGCGCCGTCCGGCAGAACGGGGGCGGCAGGTCCGAGGCGACGAGCGAATCCAGTCCCGTGAGCGGTGCGGCGAACCCGAGACAGAGGCCAACCAGCATCGTGCGGAAGCGGTGCATGGCGTCTCTCCACGCGCAAGGACACGTCGCTGGCGACGTCGCGCGGCCGGATCTGCCGGCAGTATACCGACCCGGCGGGCCTTCCAATCACGACCGCTTCGATCCGCTATCGCCGGCCCGTTTCGCACACGCGCGGGACGGTCGTCCTACACTCGAACGAGACCGCGATCGCCTCCGGCGCTGGAGCTCGTCCCGAACCTCGCGAGGGGCGACATGAGCGACTCGACCTTCGACGTGCTGGCAACCCTGGTCAAGGTGGGCCTGATCGTCCTCGGCCTGGTGCTGGCGTTTCCACCGCTGACCTGGGTCGAGCGCCGGCTGGGCGGCGTGATCCAGTTTCGCTGGGGGCCCAACCGCGTGGGACCGCTCGGCCTGCTCCAGCCGCTGGCCGACGGGGTCAAGATACTGATGAAGGAAGACATCGTCCCTCGCGACTCGATGCGCTGGGTCTACCTCGCCGCCCCCGCGATGACGCTGATCCCCGCGTTGTGCGGCTTCGCGGTGGTGCCGTTCGGGCCGGCGGTCGAGCTGTTCGGCCGCCCCGTCGATCTGGTGATCGCCGACGTCGACGGAGGGATCCTGGTCGCCCTCGCGGCCACCTCGCTGGGCGTGTACGGGATCGTCTGCGCCGGGTGGGCGTCCAACAGCAAGTACGCCCTGATCGGCGGGCTGCGCTCGTCGGCCCAGATGGTCTCGTACGAGCTGGCGCTGGCGCTGGCGGTGATCGGCGTGGTGCTGGTCAGCGGCACGCTGCGCCCGACGCTGATGGTCGAGCAGCAGGCGGGCTGGTTCTGGAACTGGAACGTGTTCCCGTGGGTCAGCGGCGGCTGGCAGACGCTGGGGTTCGCGATCTTCGTGGTTGCCGGGTTCGCCGAGACCAACCGCCTGCCGTTCGACCTGCCGGAGGCGGAGTCGGAGCTGGTGGCCGGATACCACACCGAGTACGGGTCGCTGAAGTTCGCGATGTTCTACATCGCGGAGTATGCGAGCATGATGACCTCGTCGGCCGTCGCCGTGACCCTGTTCCTGGGTGGCTACCAGCTCGGCTTTCCGGTGCCCTTCGGGGGCTGGCCGCTGTGGACGCTGCAGATCCTGGCCTTCGCCGGCAAGGTGGCCTGCTTCATGTTCCTGTTCATCTGGGTGCGCTGGACCTTGCCGCGCTTCCGCTACGACCAGCTGATGGCGCTGGGCTGGAAAGGTCTGTTGCCGCTGGCGCTGATCAACCTGGTGGTGACGTCGGCGCTGGTGGCGTTCGACCTCGTCCGGCGATGAAAGCGATCCCGGCGCCGCTCATTTCCGCTTCAGCATCCGGTCCAGGGTGTACTTGCCGCCGCCGGTCAGGATCAGCGCGGCGAACGGGACCGCGTACAGCAGCGCGAACTCCTTCTTGCCCCACGGATCGTCGAAATGGTGGACGAACGCCGCCACCAGCATCGTGACCGTGACGGGGACCGCCATGCTGCGGGTCCGCACGCCCAGCGCGATCAGCAGGGCGCAGACGAACTCCGCCAGCGCCGCCAGCACCAGGCTGGGCGCCGCACCGATCCCCAGCGGATCGGCGAAGCTGAAATCCCCCGTTACCACCTTGACCATCTTCCCCCAGCCGTGACCGACGGCCATCATCAGGCCGACGGTGACGCGGAGAAACAGCAGACCGACGTCGCGACTCATGGCACCCCCGTCCCCGCACCGCGTCAAGCTGGCACTCCCGATTCGTGCCAGCGTGGCCGCGGCCGCGCAAACCGCTGAAGAAATATCGCCAATCGGGTATTTTCCCGTTCCGGCGGTGATCTTGCAAGGCGGGATGCGTTGATGAAGACCAAAAAGCACGATCCGCTGCGGGAACCCACGACCCAGGAGCTCGAGGCGCTCGAGCCGCGGGGCTCCAAGGCCGCGCCCGGGCCGGACCTGGTACCGATCTACCTCCGCGACATGGGCAAGACGCCGCTGCTCGACTCCGAGCAGGAGGTCCGTTACGCCAGCGGCCTGCGCGAGGCGCGCGAGGGGCTGGCCAAGCTGCTGCTCGACCTGCCGGCGTCCACGCGCAAGGTGGTGCTGAACGGCGACGCGCCGAAGACCCGCACCAGCCGCAAGCTGTGGCCGATGGCGCGGATCGAAAGATGCTGGGAGCGTCTCGAGGCCTACCGCGAAGCGAATCCGAAGTTCGCGGGCTCGGCCACGTGGAAGAAGGCCCGCGGGCTGCGCCGCGACCTCGACCGCAACCGCGAGGCGCTGATCACGGCCAACCTGCGGCTGGTGACTCACATCGCCAAGCGTTACGGCAACCAGGGCCTGCCCTTCATGGACCTGATCCAGGAGGGCAACATCGGGCTGATGAAGGCCGTGGAGAAGTTCGAGCACCAGCGCGGCTACAAGTTCTCGACCTACGCCTACTGGTGGATCAAGCAGGCCATCACGCGTGCCATCGCCGACAAATCGCGCACGATCCGCGTCCCGGTGCACCTGACCGAGAAGATCAAGAAGATCCGCCGCGCCGCGGCCTCACTGGAGCGGGACCTCGACCGCGAGCCGACCGCGGCGGAGATCGCCGAGAAGACGGGGCTGGCGGTGGATCAGGTCGAGTCGCTGGTCGGGGGCTGGACCTCCTAGCCCGGCCGGCAGCCGGTCCGCCCTGTTGCGCATGCCCCGGACCCTGATCGTCATCTCGCTCGCCCTGCTCCCGGCGACGTGGGTCGTCGCGGAGGACTGGTCCCAGTGGGCCGGACCGCGGCGGAGCTTCGCCGTCGAGTCCGAGCTCGCCGACCGCTGGCCGGAGGCGGGACCGAGGATCCTGTGGCGCCGCCCCCTGGGCAACGGTCACGCGGGGATCGTCACGGCCGGCACGAAGCTCTTCACGGCGTACGGCGGGGGACGCCGCGAGACGGTCGTCGCGCTCGACCGGAGCAGCGGAAGGACGCTGTGGGAACGGTCCTACGACGTCGGCTACGCGGCGCACCGCGAGGACTGGGACGGACCCCACGCGACGCCGCTGGTCGTCGGAGACCGGCTGATCACGGTCGCCATCGACGCGACCGTGCGAGCCTGGAATGTCGAGGACGGCGAGTTGGCCTGGACTCGCGACCTGCGGGCCGACCACCGCGTCAAGCTGCCCCAGTCCGGCTACGCGGCGAGTCCGCTGGCCTGGAAAGGGCTGATCCTGCTCCCCGGGCTGGGCGGCCCGGGTCCGGGAGCGCTGGCGCTGCGTCTCGATAACGGACGGACCGCCTGGGCCCGGCACGAGTTCCGGTCGAGCCACGCCTCACCGGTGCTGGTGCGTTTCGCGGGTCGCGACCACGCGGTCTTTCACGGGATGAACGAGCTTCACGGTCTCGACCCGGCCAGCGGCGACAGGACCTGGAGTCACGTGCTGAGGCAGAACGCGGCCGACAACGTCTCGTTCACACCGTTGTGGGATGCCTCCCGGCAGCAGCTGCTGCTCTCCCACGGCTACGACGACGCGGGAATGCGAGCGATCCGGCTGCGCGCGGACGAGGGCATCGTTCGCACCGAGGAGCTGTGGGCCAATCGTCGGCTGCGGGTCGACCACGGAAACGGAGTCCGGCTGGGCGGGGTCGTCCTCGCGTCACATCGCAGCGATCCCGGCATCCTCGTCGCGATCGACGTGACCGACGGAGCGCTGCTCTGGCGCCATCGCATCCCGAAGGTGACCGGGCTGCGCGCCGGGGACAAGCTGCTGCTGCTGGACGAGGACGGGTCGCTGCACCTGGCCCGCCCCGATCGGGACGGGCCGGGCGTTCTGGCCAGCGCCCGGATCCTCGAGAACAACGCCTGGACGGTGCCCAGCCTGGTGGGCAAGCGACTCTACCTGCGCGACCGCCAGCACGTCGTGGCGCTCGAGCTTCCCTGAGCGTTCGCGGGGGCTACTCCTGCGGCACCCAGGCGTTGACGGCGGCGACGCCGTCGCTCCACATGTAGCCCGCGCCGTTCATGTCGGTCAGGTACTACGTGCCGTCGGCATCCCGGTTGGCGCGGCCGCCGAAGCGCGCCAGGCCCCCCAGGTCCAGGGTCACGTCCAGGCCGCGGTTGGCCCGGGCGGCGTCGGTGGCGTGGACGGCACGGAGGCTCGATCACTGTTCGAGGCGCCACCGGCTCGAGCTCAACGAGCACGTGGGCCGACCGCGGCACCTCCGCACGGTACGGCACCACGCCCGCGGTCGACGCAGGGACGCCGGATGCCTACAATGTGCCGACTTTTTTTGACCCGTGACGCTAGGAGGTGCGGATGGCAGCGCTGCAGTTCGGTAAGCACCCACCGGGGCTGGCGACCCTGTTCCTGGTCGAGATGTGGGAACGCTTCAGCTACTACGGCATGCGAGCGCTGCTGACGCTCTACCTGACCAAACAGCTGCTGTTCAGCGACGACGTGGCCTACGGGATGTACGGTGCCTACACGTCGATGGTCTACCTGACGCCGATCTTCGGCGGGATGCTGGCCGACCGGCTGATCGGCTTCCGCAAGGCCGTCACCTGGGGCGCGATCCTGATGGCGCTGGGTCACTTCGCGATGGCCTTCGAGAGCACGCTGCACCTGGCGCTGGGGCTGCTGATCGTCGGCAACGGGTTCTTCAAGCCCAACATGTCGTCGATCGTCGGCCAACTGTACGAGGAGGGCGACGCGCGGCGCGACGGCGGCTACACGATCTTCTACATGGGCGTGAACGTCGGCGCCCTGCTGGCCCCGCTGCTCTGCGGCTACGTCGGCGAAAACTACGGCTGGCACTACGGCTTCGGCATCGCCGGCGTGGGCATGCTGATCGGCCTGCTCAACTTCACCATCCGCCAGGGCGTGCTGGATGGGCGGGCCGAGCCGCCGGATCCGGAGAAGCTGGTCCGGCCGCTGGTCGCCGGGATCAACCGCGAGTGGACGGTCTACATCGGCTCGATCGTCCCGATCGCCTTCGCTACCTGGCTGGTCTCGCGGTTCTCCGTCGTGCACAACCTGCTCACCGTCGTCAGCGTCGCGGTGATCGTCGGCCTGGTGATCTTCATGATCGCGCGCTGCGACTCCGTGGCGCGCAGCCGGCTGGTCGTCGCCCTGCTGCTGTGCATCTTCGGCGTCTCGTTCTGGTCGCTGTTCGAGCAGGCGGGAAGCTCGATCAACCTGTTCACCGACCGCAACGTCGACCGCGACCTGTTCGGCTGGACGATCCCGACGACGTGGTTCCAGTCGGTCAATCCGGCCTTCATCATCGTCCTGGCCCCGCTGTTCTCGTGGTTGTGGGTCTGGCTCGCGGGCCGCAAGCTCGAGCCCAGCACCCCGCTCAAGTTCGCGCTGGGGATCTTCCAGCTCGGGCTGGGTTTCTTGGCCCTGAACCTCGGCATCAAGCTGTCGCCGGAGGGCTCGATCTACTTCCCCTGGCTGCTGCTGGGCTACCTGCTGCACACCACCGGGGAGCTGTGCGTGTCCCCGGTCGGGCTGTCCTCGATCTCCAAGCTGTCGCCGGCCAAGATCCTCGGCCTGATGATGGGCGTGTGGTACCTCGGCTTCGCCTACGCCCAGATCCTGGCCACCCTGATCGCGCGGATGACCAGCATCCCCAGCGGCGAGTCGGGCGAGGTGGTGTCGCAGGCCGAGTCGGCCGCGATCTACGGCAGCGTGTTCGGCCAGGTCGGCCTGTTGATCTGCGGGGTCAGCCTGTTCATGCTGCTCTTGGTGCCGTTCCTGAAGCGGGGGATGAAGGGGATTCACTGAGGGGTATGGCGCCGGGGTCCTACAACCATCGCCGGCGCAGCGCCAGCGCCACCGCCTCGAGCCGGCTGTGCACGCCGAGCTTGCCGAGGATGTGGTGCACGTGGTTCCGCACGGTGGCGGGGCTGACCGAAAGGCGGTGGGCGATCGACCGCGTCGTGGCGCCGGTGGCCAGCAGGGCCAAGACTTCTCGCTCGCGCGGGGTCAGCGGGAACCGGTGGCTCGACGGTCCGTCGGCAGGGGCTCCGGGCCCGCGGGCCGCCGCCGTTCCGGCGAACTCCGAGACGAGCTTATCGACACTCTGCTGCAGCGCGACCTGCCGGTCGACGTCGCGGAACAGGTGCACGAGCAGCGTGCCGGTCGCCCAGGACGCCGGTACCAGGAGCGTCGTCACGTTGATCCAGATCGGTTCCCCCGATTTGCTGCGAACGTACAGGTCGGCGGTGGGAATCGGCCGGCAGCGACGGGCGCGCCCGATCGTTGCGCAGTCGTGCCGGCAGACACGGCAGCCGTCGCCGTCGGTTCCCGACAGAACCTCGTAGCAGTGGCGCCCGCGCACTTCCGGGCCATGGAACCCGAGGATCCTCTCGGCGGCACGGTTCCAGAGCCGGATCCGTTGCTGTGCGTCGATGGCGCAGGCGCCATCCGCCGTCGCGCCGATCCACGCTTCGAGGTGGTTCACGGCAACCCGTCGTCATGGGGCGTCGGCGACTCGGTGCTGAAGCGAGGAGAGCGTACCCGAGGAACGGTGTCAATGCCCTTCGGACCGCCAATCCCAGCTCCGCAGGTCTCTTTTGTGCGGTTCGCCGACGCGATGACGACGAATTCCCGGAACTGCAACCTCCGTGTTCTGCGGTCGGTCTAGTTCTCGACCGGCGTGCAGATCTCCCCGGTCATGATCGCGACATCGCCGCCGGCCATCGCGATCCACCCCGTGGCACCCTCGTACTGACCCGTGCCCCCGGTGATCTGCTCGAACTCGGCGAATTCCGGTCCGAGGGCGGCCGAGTGCCACAGCGCGTTGTCCTGCGCGAAGATCTTCCCCTTCTTGGTGTGGTAGACGACGACCGCCGAGGCCACGACGAACGACCAGCTCTCGGCGAGCATGCCTTCCGGCACGTCGAACTCCCGGTTCATCTCCGGCTGGGTGTAGTACCACAGCGTGCCGTTGAGCGTGCCCCAGACCGGGAAGTCGGCGCACCACTCGTAGAAGTGGCCCTCGTGCACGCAGGACTCGAGTGAATTGAACGAGCCGATGAACCCGTGAACGGGCTTGCAGCTCACGGCGGCGTCGCTTCCGCCCTGACCCGACGCGCGGTCGCCGGCGGCCGAGATGAGCCGGAAGTTCCGCTGCGCGAACGCGGGCGAGACGGCCAGGGACAGGATGACGACGATGGCGGCGCAGATGATCACCGTTTTGTTCAGACGCATGGCGTTCTCCTCCCCGGTTGAGTAACGATCATTCGCAATCGTGGACCCCGTCGGTGGGGTGGGGCGAACAGAACGCCCGGCCGCGGTCCCAGCAGTAGACGCCGCCCTCGATCGGGGCGCCGGTGTAGAACGCGCCCTCGCCGAACTCCGCGATGTAGACGTCACCGTGGATCGGTTCGGGGATCCAGACCTCGGCCTCGCCGGACGCCACCAACCAGATGTCGGCGTTGATGATCGTCGGCCCGCCCCAGACGTCCAGGTAGGAGCCGTACCCGACCCAGAGCTCAGTCTTGGCGGCGTCCGTGCCGATCGTGCTCCGGTTGATCCCGAGATACGAATTCTCGAACGCGAACACCACGGTGTGCACTTCCGAGCGCCGCAGGATGAGGCTGCCGGTGAACCGGACTCCTGCCAACGCCGCTGTCCCCGGCTCCCCAAGCGTCGAGTCCTCAACGGTCATGTGCGAATGGTTCCCCACGAACAGGCCCCACGTGTTGCGCCTCATCGTGCTGTCGTAGATCATCATCGTCGACTGTCTCAGAGTCCAGGGACCCCAGGGGGCGTTGTCCTCCATCACGCTGTCGTGGACGTCGGCCGTCGAGTGCTTGAACAGGAAGATCGGCTCGGCGTTGCGGGACAGCTCCGAATCCCTGATCTCCGCGGTGCTCGACTCGAGATAGACACCCCACATCTCGTTGTCGACGGCGCGCACGCGCTCGAGCACCATCCCGCGGCTGGCCAGCGCGAGCAGACCGTCGGTCGCGCCGGTCAGCGTGAGGTCGGCGAGCCGCAGCTCGTGGGCCCACAGCGCCTTGATCGCCGGGCCCTCGGGCGGGTCGATGACGGCGCCGCCGGCCAGCGTGCCGCTGAGCGTGATGCCCGGACGCTCCACGAGGATGCTCTCGCGGCACGTGCCGGAGAGGTTGACGGTCAGGTAGCGGGAGAGTCGCCGGGTCAGCACCTGATTGACCGACTGCCCGGCATCGCAGTCGACCGAGACCTCCGCCGCTCCGGGTTTGAGCAGGACCGGTTTCTCGTCGACCGCGCCGAATTGCGCTTCGGCGCGCCGCGCGTGATCTTCCGCCGCCGCCAGCATCGCCTTGACGCGGCCCTTGTCGAAGTCGGCGGGCGGCTCGGCCTGGCAGGGAAGGAACAACAGGAGTGCGAGCAACGCGAACGGTGTGACGCGTCTCATGACGGACCTCCTTGCTTTGCGGGTTCGCGGTTCGTGCTTGAGACTCACGCTATGCGAGCGCGGCAAGAAGGTCCATGAGCGGCTTGGCTCAATCTGATGAGCCAGATTGGCCAGTCGGGTGGCTGGCGGCCGCCCCGGGCCCCAAGAGGTTCATCCGGCGCAGGAACTCCTGAAACCGGAGTTCGTTCCTGAGGGATCGGAGGGTCACCGTGACTCCGATGTAGGGCATGTTCGGCTCGTGCCTCTCGAGGTCGAGCTCGAGGCAGTCGAGGGCTTCTCGAATCTCGCCGGCCGCCGCGAAATTGAACGGAGCGCCCAAACCGCAGGAGCGGACACCGGCGTTCTCGGACTGCTCCTTTTTCCAGCGTGCCAGCGCGCCCATGGCTCCCGGGAATCCGCCTTCGGAATAACCGCTCTCCAGTGCCGCCACGGCCCCCGGCCGTCCTCGGGCCGTCCAGTGCGCGACCGCTGCCTCGTAAGTCTCCTCGTACCTTTCCTGGCAGTAGCTGGTCCTGACCAGTCCGCCCAAGGCCAGGGGATGGTTCGGCACCGCCTCGAGGGTGCGGCGATAGAAAGCGGACGCTTCTTCACAGCGATCGGTGTTTTCGAGCACGACGCCGTTGAGCGCTTGTACCAGCGTGTTGTACGGGTCGAGCTCCAGAGCGCGCTCCATCTGCTCGGTCGCCTCTCGGGGACGCCCGGTGATCAGCAGATAGTGGGAGTAGTAGGCCCGCACATCGGCCCAGTTCGGCTTGAGCTCGATGGCGCGCCGGAAGGCGGGCTCGGCACCTGCCCAGTCCCAGTCGCCCCAGGTCCTCATGAGGGCGAGAGCGTAATGGGCTTCGGGCACGGAGTCGTCGATCTCGAGAGCTCGCTGCGCGGCCGCTCTGCCCTTCGGTGCAACCTCGTCGAGCGGTGCCAGGCCCATTTGCCCGAGTCCGCCCCAGACCAGGGCCACGCCGCCGTGAGCGGGAGCGTAGTCCGGATCCTCTTCGAGCGCCCGCTCGAAGTAGTGCCGGGCGGCCTCGAGACCCGCCGGGGTCATCTCGTAGAACTGAGCCATTCCCTTGAGGTAGGCCTCGTAGGCCTCCGGGTCGACCTCCCGGTCGCCGGTCGAGGGGGTGTCTGCTCCCGGTGCCAGCGTGCCCTGGATCTCCCTGGCGATGGCACGAGCCACTTCCCCCTGCAGGCTCAAGATGCTCGAGATCTCGCGCTCGTAGCGGTCGGCCCACAGGTTGGTCTCGGTCGCGGCCTCGATGAGCTGTGCGGTGATTCCGACTCGATCGCCCTCGCGAACCACCGAGCCCTCGACGATCGCATCGACGTTCAGCTCCCGGGCGATCTCGGAGGGCGGCTTGTCGGTGCCCTTGTAGCGCATCACCGAGGAACGCGAGATCACCTTCAGCTCGCCGAACCTGGAGAGATCGGTGATCAGGGCTTCGGTCATGCCGTCGACGAGGTAGTCCTGCTCCGTGTCCCCCGAGAGGTTTCTCATCGGCAGCACCGCAAGGGAGCTGATTCGCGGGCCGGCGTCGACGATCCCCGTCGACTCTCCGGACCCACGACTCGCGAACCAGGCCACCCCGGCCGCGATCGCCAGGATCGAGGCCACGGCGAGCAGGAGCCGAGCCCCGCTACCGAGCCGGGCTGCCGTCGACGCGGGCCGGGTGACCGCGGCCCGTCCGGCCGTCACCTCCGTTCGAAGTCGTTCGAGCTGTGCGTGAAGCTCCCGAGCCGTCGGGAACCGGTCTTCCCTGTTCTTCTCGAGACATCTCTCGATCGTGTCGACCAGGCGCCGGGGAGCACCGGGCCTGAGCCCGGCGACGGATTCCGGCTCGTCGCGCAGGATGGACGAGATGAGGGAGGCCGAGTTCTCGCCTCGAAACGGCCGCACCCCGCAGGCCATCTCGTAGAGCACGACGCCCAGGGAGAAGACGTCGGTTCGATGGTCCAGCGGCTTGCCCTGGACCTGCTCCGGCGACATGTAGGGCACGGTGCCCAGGACCACTCCCGCCTTGGTCATCAACTCCGTCGGAGCCTGTGTCGGTGAGGGATCCTCCCCTTCCCGGACCGCCGGGGACGCCCCGGCATCCGGCGCCGGCATGTCGAACAGCTTGGCCAGTCCGAAGTCGAGGATCTTGACCCGGCTATCGTCGTCGACCATCACGTTCTCGGGCTTGAGGTCGCGGTGGACGATCCCTCTTTCGTGCGCGGCCCGCAGAGCGTCGACCAGCGGGATCGCAAGCTCGAGGACACGCTCGACGGGCATCCCGCCCTCGGGGATCAGGTCCACCAGGCGCTCGCCGCGGACCAGCTGCATGGTCAGGAAGTGCAGCGTCGTGACATCGTCACGGCCCGGGCTCGGCGACGTCTCGAGTGCCGCCGACTCCACGGAGTAGATGTGGACGATGTTCGGGTGGTCGATGGCGGCGAGGGTCTCGGCCTCCCGTTGGAACCGTTCCAGGCGATCCTGGCTGGCGGCCAGCTCCTCGGGCAGCACCTTCAGCGCCACCTGGCGCTTGAGGGTCGTGTCCTCGGCCCGGTACACCTCGCCCATCCCGCCCGCCCCGAGCGTGTCGAGGATCCTGTAGTGTCCCAGGGTCCGACCGACCAGCGATCTCCCGGTCATGGATCGATCCTAACTGATCCGCCCCTCGCCGCGACGCCCCCGACCGGTGTCGGAGACAGGGAGCGTCGTTGAACCTCCTTGCCGCTGCCTTCGAATCTACGCAGCGAGCCGTCGCGTCGGAACGGATCAGAGCGTCGAAAGAGGACTGGCGAAGTCCAGTTGCCACGAAGGAGCGTTGGTCAGGGCCGGTACTCGACGCCATCGCAGATCAGGCGCAGCTCATCGACCGCTACATCGCCCGCTCCCTGAGCGGCCAGCGTCGGCCCGGTCCACTTCATGGGCTGGGCGTTGCGAAGCACCCAGGAGGCCACCGCCCGACGCGCCTCATCGAGCAGCGTGATCGTGACGGAGCGGGGGTCGGTCGTGCCCTCTCGAACGGTCTCGACCCATTCCAACAGGTCGTCCGCCGCCACGATGCCGCGCTTGAGCGTGATGTCGTCGAACTTGTACGCCCCGGGGGCCTTGCGTGCGGTATTCGACTCTTCGTTGCCGTCGCGATATTCGGCGAACTCGACGTCCACGCCGAGTCCGCTCACCTCCGAGAAGCCACCGATGATGTTGTCCTCGGATCCATCCCCCTGGCCTCGACCCAGGGAGACCAAGAACTTGAATTCGCTGTACGGTTTTTCACGAACGGTCGGCATCGTGTCCTCGTCGTGACGTTATGCCACCGCAACGTCCGCGGTCCAGTGGTCGATGCGGAAGAGGACAGACTCTGCCGTCCGGACCGGTGCCATCCCGATCGGGCAGATCGACCGGAGCGCGCGGCTCGAGTTCAGGCTGCGGGCCCACTCCGTGCTGCAGCCGCGCGAAGGCAAGTCGAGACACCCAGCGCGTCATCCTTCCGCACGAGCCGTCCCAGCGTCTACCAACCCAGGTTCCGCCCCAAATGCCGCCCCGTCTCGCTCCCCGCGTCCCGCGACACCTCCTCCGGCGTCCCCTGCGCGACGATCCGCCCGCCCCGCTCCCCCGCCCCGGGTCCCAGGTCGATCACCCAGTCGGCGGCGGCGATCAGGTCGAGGTGGTGCTCGACGACGATCACGGTGTGCCCGGCGTCGACGAGGCGGCGCAGCAGGTCGACCAGGACGGCGACGTCCTTGAGGTGCAGCCCGGTCGTGGGCTCGTCGAGCAGGAACACCTGGGGCCCGGCGCCGCGCTTGCCCAGGTGGGCGGCAAGCTTGAGCCGCTGCGACTCGCCGCCGGAGAGCGTGGGCGCGGGCTGGCCCAGCCGCAGGTAACCCAGGCCGATCTCGTCGAGCGCGGCCAGTCGCTTGGCCACGTCGGGCGCGTCGCGGTAGATCGCCGCCGCCTCGCGCACGGTCAGTTCCAGGATCTCGGCCACGTTGCGGCCGCGGTCGCGGATCTCGAGCGCGGCGGCGCCGTAGCGCGTGCCCTCGCAGGCCTCGCACGGCACCTGGATGTCGGGCATGAAGTGCATCTCGACCCGTACCGAACCGGCGCCCTCACAGGTCTCGCAGCGTCCGCCGCGGACGTTGAACGAGAAGAACCCCGGCTTGAGCCGGCGCGCCCGCGCGCGCCGGGTCGCGGCGAGCCGTTTGCGGATGCCGTCGAACGCCTTGACGTAGGTGACCGGGTTGCTGCGCGGGCTCTTGCCGATCGGGGACTGGTCGACCAGCTCGACGCCGCTGAGACCGTCGATGCCGGACAGCTCGCGGTACGGCCCGGTGTCGCGCACCACGCCGCCCAGCACGCGTGCCAGCGCCCCGTGCAGCGTGTCGTGGACCAGGCTCGACTTGCCGGAGCCGGAGACGCCGGTGACCACGGTCAATGCGCGGCGGGGGAAGCGCGCCGTGACGTCGGCGAGGTTGTGGATCGTCGCGCCGGCCAGCTCGATCCAGCCTTCCCGGCCGGGTCGGGCCGCGTGGCGCTGCCGCGGGATGCCGCGCCGGCCGTCGAGGTACGGGCCGGTGACCGAGCGCTTGGAGCGCTTCGCTCCGGCGACCGTGCCCTGGTACAAGACCTCGCCGCCCTCGGCGCCGGCGCCGGGCCCGAGGTCGATCAGCCAGTCGGCGTGGCGGATCACGCGCGGATCGTGCTCGACCACGACGACGGTGTTGCCCGTCGCGCGCAGGCGTGCCAGCACGCCGAGCAGCTGCTCGACATCGCGCGGGTGCAGGCCGATCGAGGGCTCGTCGAGCACGTACAGCGTGTCGACCAGCGACGAGCTGAGCGCGCGGGCGATCTGGATCCGCTGCGCCTCGCCGCCGGAGAGCGTGCGCGAGGGGCGCTCCAGCGTCAGGTAGCCCAGCCCGACTTCGTCGAGGAACGCCAGCCGTCGCTCCAGCTCCTTCAGCAACGGGGCCGCGATCTCGCGCTCCTGCCGGTCGAACGACAGGCCGGCCAGCCAGCTCGACAGCTCGGTAACGGGCACGTCGCCGAGCTGGCCCAGGTTGCGCTCGCCGACGCGCACCGCCAGCGCCTCGGGGCGCAGCTTGGCGCCGCCGCAGGCCGGGCAGGGACGGTAGGCGCGGTAGCGCGCCAGGAACACCCGCACGTGGACCTTGTAGGTCTTGCGCTCCAGCCACTCGAAGAAGCCGCGGATCCCGTAGAACTCCTCGTCGCCCTCCTCGATCAATCGGCGCTGGCGCTCGGGCAGCTTCTCGTAGGGCACGTTCCACTTGAGCCCGACGCGGCGTCCCGCGCGCCGGAGGTCGTCGTACGCCTCACGGTAGGCCGGCTTGTTCCAGGGATCGATCGGCCGCTCGCGCAGCGTCCGGCCGCGATCGGGGATGATGCGCTCGAGGTCGGGTCCGATGCTGCGCCCGAAGCCCTGGCACTCCGGGCACGCTCCCAGCGGCGAGTTCGAGGAGAACATCGCGGGCTCGGGCCGCGCGTACTCGCGATCGCACTCGGCGCAGTGGAGATGCGAGGAGAAGCGCCGCTCCCGCCCGTCCTCCCAGCGCACCAGGACGTGCCCGTCGGCGAAGCCGTAGGCCGTCTCGACCGCCTCGGCCACGCGGGTCGGACCGGCGCGGGAGAGATCGAGGCGATCGACGATCACCGCGAGCGGTCCGGCGACGAAGCCGGCCTCCTCGATCCGCACCGCGCGCCCGTCGCGCCACAGTCGCACCAGCCCGTTCTTGAGCAGCCCCTGCCGGAACGCCTCCCAGCGCCGCTCGCTCTCCAGCGGGCGGTGCTCGAACAGCACCATCGCGCGGCCGCCGGCCGCCGCCAGCTCGCGGGCCACGTCGCCCGGCGACTCGCGGACCACCGGCCGGTCGCACCCGAGACAGAAGGTCTGCCCGACCCGGGCGTAGAGCAGGCGCAGGTAGTCGAGGATCTCCGTCGTGGTACCGACGGTCGAACGGGCCTGGACCGCGGGCACCGCGCGCTCCAGCGCCACGGCGGGCGGCAGGTTCCCGGCCGACTCGAGGTCCGGACGCGGCAGCCGTTCGAGAAACTGCTGGGTGTAGGTGGACAGGCACTCCACGAAGCGCCGGCGGCCCTCGGCGTACAGCGTATCGAAGGCCAGCGACGACTTGCCCGAGCCGGAGACGCCCGTCACCACGGTCATGCGGTGTTTCGGGATCTCGACGTCGATCGCCTTGAGGTTGTGGGTCCGCACGCCCCGCAGCCGGATCGGCTCCGGTCGCCGCCGCGCCGGGCGCGTCGCCGGCGAGCGGCGGCGGGACGGGCGGGCGGCCGCGGAGCGGCGGCGCGGGGTGGTGGTTTCGGGCAAGTCGGACCTCGCAGGGAACGTGGGCGCGGAGCGACAGCGCCCGAAGGGGATGATAGAGGTCCCGCAGCGGGCGCTCAACGCGGGAGGCCGGCCGGAGCTTGACAGCCCGCGGCTGCCGTGAGAACACTTGTGGCTTCGAGGAGAGCTCCATGACACGCTTGCACGTTGCGGTCGCGATCGCGGTGGCGGTCGTGGCGATCGTCGCGGCGCTGGCCGTCCGCGCCTCGGCCTCCGCCACACCCCGGCAGGAGCGGCCCCCCCACGGGCACGGACAGCACGAACACGAAGAGCCGGCGCACGGCGCGCGCTCGTTCGCCGACGCCGAGCAATGGGCCGAGCGCTTCGAGTCGCCCGAGCGGAACGCCTGGCAGATGCCGGACCGCGTGGTCGAGGCGCTGGCGCTCGCCCCGGGCAACGTCGTCGCCGACATCGGCTCCGGCACGGGCTACTTCGCACGTCGCTTCGCCGCGGCGGTCGCGCCGGGTGGCACCGTGTACGCGACCGACATCGAGCCCGGAATGGCGGCCTACGTGCGCGACCGCGCCGACCGCGAGGGGCAACGCAACCTGGTTCCGGTGCTGGCCTCGCTCGACGATCCGCGGCTGCCCGACGGCGCCGTGGACCTGGTCTTCATCTGCAACACCTGGCACCACATCGGCGACCGCGTCGACTACGCGCGCCGCCTGCGCGCGGACCTGGCGCCGGGCGGCCGGGTGGCGATCGTGGATTTCCTGCCCGGCGAGCTGCCCGTGGGACCGCCCCCGGGGGAGAAGCTCAGCGCCGCGGAGGTCAGCGGCGAGTTCCGCGAGGCCGGCTACCGGCTGGTCGCGTCGCCGGAGCTGCTGCCCTACCAGTACATCCTGATCTTCGAGCCGGCAGGTTCGTCACCCCCGGCGCCGGCGGGGGTCCGCCGGGAGCACTGAGCGGAGCGCCCGGCGCCCGGGGAGGAAGCATGTCGATCGTCATCGCGGTGTCGAAGAACGGCCAAACGGTCATGGCCGCGGACACCCAGAGCAATTTCGGTTCCCGGGCGATGCCCCGGGACAACCAGTTCTCGTCCAAGATCCGGCGGGTCGGCGACGCCTTGCTGGGTCGCACCGGCTGGGGCATCTACGAGAACATCCTCGACGACGTGCTTGCCGAGGGGCAGCCGCCGGACCTCGGCGCCAGGCCGGAGGTGTTCCGGTTCTTCACCGAGGTCTGGAAGACACTGCGCCAGCGGTACTCGTTCGTGACCGACCGCTCGGGCCGCAAGGACTCCCCGTTCGGCGACATGGGCGGCTCGTTCCTGATCGCCCGTCCGGGAGTCGTGTTCTACGTGTCGCCGAATCTCGGCGTGTCGGAGTTCAGGCAGTACTTCGCGATCGGGTCCGGTTCGGACTATGCGCTGGGCGCGCTGTACCAGCTCTACGACGGTCCGGACGACGCGGAGCAGCTGGCGCGGCGCGCGGTCGAGACGGCCTCCGCACTGAACGTCCACTGCGGCGGCGGGGTCGAGCTGATCGAGCTCTAGTGATGATGGTCGTGAGGGTCGCCCGACTCGTCGGGATCGGGTAGCCGGATCGTCGCCTCGCTGACCTGGCCCTCGTCGACCGTGACCTGGATCGGCGCGACGCCGTGACCTCCGGGCACGCTCAGCTCGTAGCCGCCCGGCGCGAGCGATTCGATCCAGGCGATCCCGCCGGCGTCGCTCATCGGCGGCGACTGGAAGGCACGCAGGAAATCGCTCAGCGACGGGGTCAGCGAGCGCGCGACGACCTGGACCCCCTTGACCGGCGCGCCGGCGGCGTCCAGCACCGTGACGCGCACGCGCCCGCCGGCCGTCAGCACGATCCGGAGCGGTGCGGCCTCGGGATCCGGCGCGGGCACGACCCCCCGGACCAGCGCGGGCGCCCAGCCCCGGGCCATCGCGGTCACGTCGAGCGGTTCGTCCCCCGGCACCTTCAGCTCGAACACGCCGTTGACGTCGGTCCGCGCTCCCTCCGAGACCGCATCGTTGCCGGCCCCGGAGCGCACCGCCATCACCACGGCGCCGCCGACCGGCCGGCCCGCCTCGTCGGTGACCAGGCCACGCAGCCGGCGGCCGCGCTCCAGCACCAGGTCCAGCTGCACCGTTCCCTCGACGACCTCCACGGGGTAGCGCTCGGCACCGGCGAGTCCCTCGGCGTGCGCCACGACGCGATACGTTCCCGGCTCCAGGCCCTCCAGCGCGTAGGCTCCCGTGTCGTCCGAGACCGCGGCCGACTGCCCGCTGAAGTCCATCGGCCCCGCCGAGCCGGGGCGGGCCTCCAGCGTCGCGCCCCCGACGGGCCGGCCGGCGTCATCGGTCACGAAGCCCGCGATGCGGTGGGCTCTCAGGATGATGTTCCGGAACACCTCGGGCTCCTCCGGAACGACGATCCGGACCGCGTTCTGCGGGCCGGGGCCGGACGGGTCCCCGATGATCACCTGGTACTCCCCCGGCTCGTCGAGGTGGATCTCGTAGCGGCCCGTCTCGTCCGACTGCGTGGCCTTGATCCCGACGCCCTCGGCCATCAGCGATCCGCCGTCGATGCCGGCGATGAACGTCAGCAGCGCCCCGCCCAGCGGGGTCTCGCCCCGCAGCACCTGCCCCGAGAGCCGGACCCCCTCGGACTCGATGAAGTCGACGACGGTCGTCTCGCCTTCCCGGATCGAAGCGGTCTTCATGCCCGCGCCGCGGAGCGTCCGCTCCCGGGGCGCCAGCGCCACCAGGTACGCTCCGGGCTCCAGCCGATCGATCAGGTAGCGGCCGTCCGCCCCGGTGGTGCTGTCCCGTCCGCGTTCCAGCTCCATCCCCTGCATCAGCAGGATCATGGCGCCCGCGACCGCGACGCCGTCGGCATCGAGCACGACGCCGGTGAGCCGCCCCCCCTGGGACAGCCGCAGCACCAGGTCGTCGAGTATCGCTCCTTCCTCGAGCTCGACGCGCCGCTCCACGGGAGAGAAGGCGGCGTGCTCCGCGCGCACCGCCAGCGTTCCCGGCTCCAGCCCGCGCAGCACGAACGAACCCTCGGCATCGCTGATCGTCGTGCGCCCCGGGTGCCGGGCGGCCGCGAGCAGGAGGTCCGCGGGACGCCGCGCCGACACGGCGGTGCCCGGTACCGGCGTCCCGACGTCGCCCTCCACGACCCGGCCGCGGAGCATCAACCCCTCGCGGAGCCGGATCGAACCGGCGTCGACCGTCCGTCCGGAGACCAGCCGCAGGCCGGTCTTGCGCCCCGGCGCCCAGTTCTCGGCGCTGGTCTCGAGGGTCACGGTCCCGGGGTCGAGTCCTTCCAGCGTGAACCGACCGTCGGCTTCGGAGAAGCTCTCCCGGGTCCGCGAGCCGTCCAGGACGTCCAGCGGTTCCGCGGAAGATTCCGTCGCTTCGCGATGCACCGCGACCGTGAACGACGTCACCGGCTCGCCGTCCGGCAGCAGCACCCGCCCCGTCACGGCGGCGGACCGCTCAAGCACGATCTCCAGCTCGTCGCCGTCCACCGGCACCCGCTCCCGCTCGTACGTGGCGAAGCCCGACGCGTCCACGCGGAGCTTCCGGACGTGCTCCTCCGTGATTCCCGCGAACCGGAAGCTCCCCTCCTCGTCCGTCGCCTTGCGACGCGACACGAAGCGGTCGTCGTGCGACCACGTGGCCGAGACGGGGGCGCCGGCGACCGGGTCGCCGTCGGCGTCGATCACGCGCCCGCGTATCCCGTGGCCCGCGCGCAGCACGATCGTGCCCAGGTCGCGCGTGGCGCCTTCGCGCAGCCGGACATCCTCGCGCTCGACGGGCTCGAAGTCGTCGAGCGTCAGCTCCAGCCGGAAGCGTCCCACGGGCAGGTTGCGCAGGGTGTGAACGCCGTCGGCCGTGCTGTCGATCGGCTTGCGGTCGAGCGGGATGCCCCGGTCGGCGGCGGGATGACCGGGCTCTTCCGGGTACAGCCGTCCCGCGACGGTCGTGACCGGACGCTCCGCCTCGTCGAGCAGCCGCACGGCGAGGGTCGCGCCCGCGGAAAGCACCAGCCGCAGGTCCGCGACGTGCTCGCCGGTCTCCACCGCCAGCGGCTGGTGACGGGTCTCCTGGTATCCGCTGCGGGATGCGACCAGCGCCAGGGGCGGCCCGGCCGGGATGCCCCGCAGGTCGAACGCGCCGTCGGCATCGCTGCGCGTCGCGGGCGGGAGATCGTGCTCCGCCGGATCGGTTCCCGGGCCGGTCGAGCGGACACGGACCCCGGCACCCTCCACCGGTCGCCCCGCGCGGTCGACGACCCGTCCGGAGACCCGGCCTCCGGGTCGCAGCACCGCCTCGACCGGACGCGGCTCGCCGGTTTCCGGGTCAACCTCGGCCGGCACCGTCACCGGGAGCATGGTGTGGGCGCGGCCGTCGGCTCGCAGCTTCAGCAGCGGGCGGCCCGGCGCCAGACCTGCGAGACGAAAGCGTCCCTGCTCGTCGGTGCGGGTCGCGCGGCAGGCCGCGTCCCCGAACCCCTGGGCCCCGTCTCCGCACGCCAGCACTTCCGCGCCGGCAACCGGCCGGCCCGTCTCGATCTGCACGGCGCGGCCGGTCAGCGCGTGTCCCGGCGCCAGCTCGACGGGCAGGCTGGTTCCCGCGGGCACCTCCGCCCGGCTGAACGGGGCCAGACCCGGCGCCTCGACGAACACCCGGAACGAATCGCCGGCCAGGCCGGAGGCGCGGAACGTGCCCGCGGCGTCGGTGCTCAGGACGACGACGGTGTCGGGCGGGGCGGGCAGGACCCGCACGGTCGCCCCCTCGACGGGCTGGCCTCCGGGGCCGAGGACGCGCCCCTGCACGACCGGCTCGGTCGATGCCACCGCTGCCGCGGCGAGCAACGCGGCGAGGGAGAACGACAGCAGACCACGGCGGCTCATCACGAGTACGAGCCTACACCACGGCCATGGCCTCGCGCTTCATCGCTTCGAACTCGTCCTCGAAGAAGAACTTCTCCTCTCCGAACGCGGGTTCGAGCTGGTTGAGCCAGGTCGCCCGGGGATCGAACTTGGCGAAGAACGGGCGCTGGACCCAGTCCGGGTTGCGGCCCTGGAGCATCCGCAACACGAACACCTTCTCGCCGGCGATCTCGGTCACGCCCTGGATCTCGACCTTGCCGGGATTGCTGCTCATCGACGGCCCGCGCGCGGTGCGGCCGAGCCCGGAGACGCGCTGGATCGCGTCGCGGTAGATCTCCCAGGCCCGCGCCAGGGGGACCTCGAAGTAGTTGCGGGCGCCGGTGTCGCGCTCGACGAACATGTAGTAGGGGATCACGCCGTGCCGCACCTGGGCGCGCCACAGCCGGGCCCACACCTCGGCGTCGTCGTTGATGTGGCGCAGCAACGGTCCCTGGGAGCGGATCTCCGCCCCGGTGTCGCGAACGCGGCGGATCGCCTCCCGGGCGACCGGGGTCTCCAGCTCGCGCCAGTGGTTGTAGTGCGCCATCAGGGCGACGTGCCTGCCGCCCTCGACCAGCGTCTCCAGCAGCCGCAGCAGGGCGTCCGCGTCCTCGTCGCTGACGAAGCGGTAGGGCCAGTAGGTCAGCGCCTTGCTGCCGATGCGGATCGTCTGGACGTGGTCGAAGGCCGGGTCGAGCAACGGCTCGAGGTAGGCCGCGAGCTTGGAGGTCTTCATCACCAGCGGATCGCCGCCCGTCAGCAGCAGGTCCGTGATGTCGGGATGATCGAGCAGGTACTGCCGCATCACGCCGGCCTCGTTGGAGGCGATGCGCAGCTCGTGGTCGCCGACGAACTGCGCCCAGCGGAAACAGAACGTGCAGTAGGCGTGGCAGGTCTGGCCCTGGCTGGGAAAGAACAGCATCGTTTCGCGGTACTTGTGCTGGATCCCCTGGATGACCTCGCCCTGGTCGGTGCGCGGCACGTTGAGCTCGAGCTGGCCGGCCGGGTGCGGGTTGAGACCGGCGCGCAGCTCCGCGGCCAGGGCCAGGATCTCCTCGCGCTCCGGGTCCCGGCGCAACAGCGCCGCCATCCGGTCGTAGTCGTGCGGCTCGAGCATCTCGCGCTGCGGAAAGGTGAGCTGGAACATCGGATCCGCGGGGACGTCGTCCCAGTCGATCAGCTGCTCAATCACGTACTCGTTGACGCGAAACGGCAGTACGCTGGCCACGACGCGCATCGAGAACACCGTCTCCTCGGGCAACCGGGCGAGCTGCGGGATCGATTCGAGGTGACGCTGGGTGAAGACCCGGAACCGCCGCGGCGCGAGGGCCGCCCGGCCCGTCGCGTCGGGCTTCCCCCTGAAGTCGTACATCTGGGCCATCGGACCTCCGTTCGACGGAGCAACCATGCCAACCGGGCCGGCGAGGATTCGGACACGACTCGGCGTCGAGCCGCTGCGTCCGGCCGGTGCGAGATGCAACCGATGCTGACGCGGCGCGTGGGTCGAGGTGGGAACTCGTGCTGCGGGAGTGTGCCCGCTACCCACGACCTAAACCGGCCGAACTCCGCAAGTCTGGTCTGCCAAGTTAGGCGTAGAATTATCCCACGTTCCGTGCTTTTCTGTCAACCGGACGCGGACCGCGAGGCGCCGTTTTTGCGGCACTCCCGCGTGGCGCGGGCGCTTTTCGTCCCTTCACCGACCCGCGGAGACCGCCTCGTACAGCAGGGGCAGCGAAACGTCCATCCGGTAATCGATCCCGCTGTGGTTGTCGTCGAACTCCTCGTAACGGTGGTCGACCCCGGCCCGCCGGAGCTTGCGCACGAAGGCGCGCGCTCCGTAGTGCAGGTGGTACTGATCGCGCGAGCCGCAGTCGATGTACAGCGTCTTCAGCCGGCGCAGCTTGTCGACGCATGCGGAACTTTCGATCATCACCAGCGGATCGTGCTCGAGCCAACGCGCCCAGCGCTCCGGATCCAGCTCGCACGTCTCCGGATCGACGGGCAGCCGCACGCCCCACGGCGCCTCGGGGTCGGGGTCGTAGCTCGCGGCCATCGCCAGCATCATCAGGACGTGCATCTCGGCGCCTTCCACCTTCGGCTTGTCGCGCAGCTGGCGGATGAACCTGTCCGCGCTCCCCTCGTGACGCGCCAGCGCGTCGAGCACCTTCGGGAAGTCGCCGCGGTACAGCAGATCGAAGCCCATGTCGCCGGAGTGGCAGGCCACCCCCGCCCAGTGGTCCCCGTGTCGGAGCCCCTGGACGATCGCCCCGTAGCCGCCGCTCGACTTGCCGAACACGGCGCGGTGCCGCGGCCCCGGCGCGACGGGGAACTCACGCTCCAGCGCCGGCAGCAGGTCCTCGAGCAGGAAGTCGTCCCAGCGCCCGAGCGCCGCCGAGTTGACGTACTGGTTTCCGCCGAGGGACGTGAAGCAGTCGGGAAACGCGACCACGACCGGCCCCATCCGGCGCTCGACGATCAAGCGGTCGACGCGCTGCGGCACGCTCTCGCCGAACGCCGTCCAGCCCAGGTGCTTGAGACCGCTGCCGGTGAACCCCGTGAGGTCGACCAGCAGCGGATGCGGGCCGCCGCTCTCGCTGCCCGGCGCCAGGTAGACCCCGACGGTGCGGCTCGCCGGATCGCCGAGCAGGTTGTCGCGCAGCGCGGCCGAGTCCACGCTCAGGTAGGTCAGCCGGCCCCGGGGTCGATCGAAGTTGTGCCGCGGCATCCGGGTCAATCCAGCGGCAGGACGCAGACGGGCGTCTCGTAGTATCGCGCGCCGCCACCGGCGTCGGTCTCGCGAGCGCGCGTCAGCGCGTTGGCGCAGCGCCCCGCGCGATACCACCCGCCCTTTTGCATCAGCACCACGTCACGACGCTGGGCCGGGTCGAAGCGCAGCACGACCTCGAGGGCGCAAAGCTCGGATTCCAGGCGCACCCGGTCGCCCTCGGCGAACCCGTTGGCGGCCGCAGGGTGCAGCGTCGCGGTCGCCGGCCCGCGCTGGTTGTCGGCCGACCACTGCGAGGCCTGCGCCTTGTCGGTGGCGATCGCCATCAGGAACAGCGGACGCTCGGCCGGCGGTTGCGGCGGCACCGGATCGAGGCCGTCGTGTATCAGGTTCACCTTGCCGCTCGCGGTCGGAAAGCGCCGGCCTTCGAACAGCACCTCGCCGACGAGCGGATTCCTCACCGGACCGTTGCGCAGCTCGTCGAGCGACGCGCCGTGCGCCGCCACCGGGGACAACAAGCGTCGCTTCCACTCCTCGACGGTCCCTGCCAGCTCGTGCTCCAGGTTGAGCCGCCGCGCCAGCGCGCAGCTGATCTCGTAGTCGGTCCGCACGCCGTCCGGCGGCGGCGCGACCGGGCGCACCTCGGCCAGGTAGTGGTGACCGTAGGCCCCGACCACGTCGTCGTCCTCCAGCATCGTGGTGGTCGGCAACACCAGGTGCGCGGAGCGGGCGGTGTCGGTCAGGAACGCATCGACCACCACCGTCAGCTCGCGGCTTTCCAGCGCCCGTGCCACCGTCGCCGACTCGGGCAGCATCGCCACGGGGTTGCCCGCGGTGACCCAGACCATCCGGATCGCCGGGTCCGTCGCTTCCAGGATCCCGGGGCCCAGCAACGGCTCGGGGATGCTCCGCGGCGCCGCCGCCGCTCCGCCCAGAAACGACAGGTCGAACGCACCGCGGCGCTTGAAGTAGAACGAGACCCCGCCGCCGGGGATGCCGAGGTTGCCCGAGATCGCGCCCAGCGCGTCCATCGCGCGCACGATCGCGCTGCCGTTGGAGCGACGCTGCATGCCCCAGCCGACCAGCAGCGCGGACGGGCCGTCCCCGTAGAGCTCCGCCAGCCGGTCGAGACCGGCAGGCGCGACGTCGGCCAGCTCCGCCCAGGCCTCCGCCGTTCGCGAGAACGCCAGCTCCCGGAACTCCTCCAGGTGATCGCAGTACAGGGCCGCGTCGGGATCGGTGCGCCCGTTCTCGAACAGCCGGCGCGCCACGCCCAGCGCCAGCGCCAGGTCGCCCCCCGGCCGCGGCTGGAGGTACAGCTCGCAGATCGAGGCGCCGCGGTGATGCACCGGATCGATCTGCACCAGCCGGGCTCCCCGCTCGCGCGCCTCGCGCAGCAGCGGCAGCAGATGCACGTTGCTGACGTACGGGTTCTTGCCCCACAGCAGGATCGTCCTGCTGTGGGCCAGGTCGAACAGGTCGTGACTTTCGGAGACGCCGAAATCCAGCTCCTGCGCCGCCTCCCCGGGCCCCGAGCAGATGTCGCCGGACTTGACCGTCACCGGGCCGAAGCGCTCGAAGAACAGCTCGGTGACGTGCTTCATCAACCCCATCGACCCGCCGGACTTGTAGTGCAGGATCGCGGCCGGTCCCGACTCGGTCTTGATGCGCAGCATCTTCTCGGCCACCAGATCGAGCGCGTCGTGCCACTCGATCGGCCGCAGCTCGCCGCCGCGCCGGATCAACGGCGTGAGGATGCGGTCCGGGTCGTACTGGCGCTTGAGGAAGCGATGGGTGCGATAGCACAGGAATCCGCGCGTCACCGGGTGGTCGGGATCTCCGGCGAGGCGCGTGATTCGCCCGTTGTCCACGGTCGCCACGATCCCGCAGGCGTCGGGGCAATCCCGGTTGCAGGTTGTGCGCAGCTTCATCGCGTTCAGCATATCCCCGGCAGGGGGAAGGCTCAATTCCGCTTGAACGTCGCCCCCGTCCCCGGTCAATAATGCCCGAGATGAGCGGTCTCAACCTCGTTTCCCTGCTCGGCCTGTTGTGCCTGGCCGGGCTGGCCTGGATCGTCGGCGGGCTGCGGCGCCCCGTGCCGTGGCGCACCGTGCTGGGGGCCGGTGCGCTGATGCTGTTGCTCGGCGCGGTGGTGTTCCTGGTCGGCTGGGCCCGCATCGCCCTGGTCTGGCTCAACGACCTGGTCGTCGCGCTGCTCGGTGCCAGCCGCAAGGGGGCCGAGTTCCTGTTCGGCCCGCTGGCGCTCAACCTGGGTCAGCAGACCGGCTCCGGCGAGCCGTCGGTCGGCTTCGTCTTCGCCGCCCAGGTGCTTCCGGCCGTGATCTTCTTCGCCGCGCTGATGGCCGTGCTGTACCACCTGCGGGTGATCCAGCCGGTGATCCGGTTGTTCGCGTGGCTGTTCAAGGACACCGCGCGGCTGTCCGGCGCCGAGTCGCTGGTTGGCGCCTCGAACATCTTCGTCGGCATCGAGGCGGTGACCACCGTACGCCCGTACCTGGCGCGGATGACCCGTTCGGAGCTGTTGACGCTGCTGACCTGCGCGATGTCGACCGTGGCCTCGACCACGCTCAGCCTGTACGTGTTCTTCCTGCAGGACGGCTTCCCGCAGATCGCCGGCCACCTGATCTCGGCCTCGGTGCTGTCGATCCCCGCGGCGGTGCTGGCCTCCAAGCTGATGCTCCCGGAGACCGGCACGCCCGAAACGCTCGGCACGCTGCCACCGCTGGCCGAGGCGGAGCGTCACGGCAACACGATGGCCGCGCTGACCGCCGGGTCGTGGGACGGGTTGAAGCTCGCCGCGGGGATCGCGACGCTGTTGATCGCGGTGCTGGGCGTGGTGGCGATGATCGACCTGGCGCTGGCGGGTCTCAGCGCGCCGCTGGCGGCCGCGCTGGGCGGCCCGTTGACGCTGGAGCGCGTGTTCGGCTGGCTGTTCACCCCGCTGGCGTGGCTGCTCGGCGTGGAGGCCGCCGACGTCGGCGCCGCGGCGCGGTTGCTCGGCCAGCGCATCCTGCTGACCGAGGTGGTGGCGTACCAGGAGCTCGGACGGCTGGGCGCGGCGCAGGCCGTCTCGCCGCGCACGCTGCTGATCATGTCCTACGCGCTGTGCGGTTTCACCCACGTCGCGTCGGTGGGGATCTTCGTCGGCGGCGTGGCCGCGCTGGCGCCCTCCCGTCGCGACGACCTGGCCGCGCTGTCGCTACGCGCGCTGGCCGCTTCGACGCTGGCGACGCTGATGACCGGGGCGCTGGCCGGCCTGTTCTACCACGGGCAGCGCGGGCTGCTCGGGCTGTAACGCGTCCGCCGCCGGCTCAGGGAATCGTGGTGCCGTCGGGCAGCACGGCCCCCTTGGCCACGACCGC
This sequence comes from Candidatus Polarisedimenticolaceae bacterium, assembly GCA_041629655.1. GTDB lineage: Bacteria > Acidobacteriota > Polarisedimenticolia > Polarisedimenticolales > Polarisedimenticolaceae > JBFKMV01. Next base: position 14,575 of record JBFKMV010000002.1, on the reverse strand, counting down.
GACACCGTCCCGAATCACCCAGCCGTCGCCCACGGCTTCGGTGACCTCGCCCTTGTTGACGATGCGGACGTTCTTGCCGATGCGCGCGTTCTTGTCCACGATCGCGTCCTGGATCAGGCTGCCCTCGCCGATTCCGATCGGCGGGGCGCCGGGCGGGCCGGCGGGCGGGTAGGGATCGACGCCCATGATCAGCGAGCGCCGGATCGTCGCGCTGCGCAGCGCCGTGCGCATGCCGACGATCGAATCCTCGACGGTCGAGTCGTGGATCTCGGTGCCGTCGGCGAGGATCGTGCGGTTGCAGCGCACGCCGTTGAGCATGCTTCCCGGCAGGTAGCGCGGATGGGTGAAGAACGGCCAGTCCGGATCGTCGAAACGGAACGGCGGATCGGGCCGCACCAGGTCCATGTGGGCCTCGTAGAACGAGCGGATCGTCCCGATGTCGCGCCAGTACCCGTCGAAGAAGTGCGCCTGGACCTTGAACTCGTCAACGGCGGCCGGGATCACGTCGTGGCCGAAATCGGCCAGCTCGTTGTCCAGGCAACGCGCCAGCACCTCCTTGCGGAACAGGTAGATTCCCATCGAGGCCAGGTACGGCCGGTCGACGCCGAGACCGCGCTGCTCGAGCTGTTCCGGCGAGACCTCGATTCCGTCCCGGGCCTCGGCGGTCTTGGGCTTCTCGCGGAACTCCCGGATCTGCCCCGACTCGTCGACGCGCACGGCCCCGAAGCCGCCGATCTCGGCTTCGGAGCACGGCAGCACCGCGAGCGTGATGTCCGCACCGCTACGCATGTGGTCGCGCAGCATCGCCCGGTAGTCCATGCGGTACATGTGGTCGCCGGACAGCACGAACACCAGGTCGCCCAGCGCCTCCATGAACACGTTCATGTTCTGCCGCACCGCGTCGGCGGTGCCCTGGAACCACTGCTCGTTGCTCGGGGTCTGCTGCGCCGCGAGGATGTGCACGTAAGCGCGCGCGAACATGTCGAACTTGTAGGTCTGCGAGATGTGCCGGTGCAGCGAGAACGAGTTGAACTGCGTCAGCACGAACATCCGTCTGACGCCGGAGTGGATGCAGTTGCTGATCGGCAGATCGATCAGCCGGTACTTGCCGGCGATCGGCACGGCGGGCTTGGACCGGTTGCGGGTCAGCGGGTCGAGCCGCGCTCCGCGGCCGCCCCCGAGGATCACCGCCACGGCGTCCTTGATCCGTTCGTTCAGGTTGTCCACGTTGTCCACGTCGCGCTTCTCCCCTGCCGCAGCGGCCCCGCCGGCGGACCGCGGCGCCGTGGTTGCGGTCAGATCCGGATCGATCCGGTGGACAGTCTACGCCAGCAGGCGCTGCAGAACCGTTCCGCCTTGCGATCGATGTCGGGCAGCGCCTGCGTCGGCGAGACGACGCAGGCCGGATCCGGGCAGTTGGGCAGGCCGGCCGCGCGCCCGATCGCCCGCAGGATCTCCTTGACCAGGCGCGCGCGCTGCCGCTTGGGGTCGGCCCGGCGGCGATAGAACGCCTCGCGCAGGCGCCGCACCGACACCAGCCCGGCGTGCTGGGCGGGGGTGACGTGCATGAACACGCCGTCGGTCGAGGGCGTGAACAGGTCCACGTCGGTCACGAACACCATCGCGTCCGGTGACGGTATCGGAACGGGCTGGCCCTCGCTCGCCGCCCCGCCGACCAGCTTGTCGACGGCGAGCCGCGGCGCCCCCAGACGCAACGCCGCCAGCAGCTCGGCGGCGCCGTGTTGCCCGCGACTCGAGTCCTCGCCGGCCCGGGGCAGCGGGGCCGGCTCGCGCAGCTCGATCGGCTTGTGGATCACCTTGGTCACGCGGGCCAGCGCGCCCTCGACCTCGGCGACGTCGACCCGGCCGACCGGAATCACCGTGACCCGCAGCTCGGACAAGCTCGCCTCCCTGGCGCGGATTGTGTCGGAGGATCCGACCTCACTCTACCCGGGCGCGCTCCGGCGGTCCAGCCACAAATCGGACGGATCCGCGTCCGACCGACTATAATCGTGGATCTCGTTGCGCGACCGGAACGCTTGCTCCGCGGACGCGGGAGGTCGGACACGCATGGAACGCGCGCCCGCAGATTCACCGACCGGCGACGCCGGCGCGCTCGAGCGACTCGCCGGCAGCGCGGGTCGCGGGGCGACCGAGACACTCGGGCGCGTGGCCGAGGCACTACGCGTCGCCGGCGACGTGCCGGGCGGTGAAACCGCGGCCTTCGACCGCGCCATCGTCTCGGCCGTGCTGGAGTCGCCCCGCTCCGGCCCGGTCCTGTCGGAGCTGGACCTGGGACAACTCGCCGCGCTGGCGGACCGCGTCGCCGGGCGCCTCGCGAGCCCGGACGCGGCAGGAGAATCCCGGCGGCTGGCCTGGGACCTGCTGGACCTGATCCGTCGCCCGTCCCTGCTCCGCCGGATCGCTCCCGGCGACGTCGCGGCCTGGTCCGAGCGGACGCTGACCCTGATCGAGCGTTCCGCGTTCACGGTCGGGCCGTTGTTCCGGCAGCGCGCCGAGGCCTACGGTCCGAAGGCGCTGTTCGAGGTGCCGACGGCCCGCGGCATCCAGACCTTGACCTGGCGTCACGCGGCGGCGCGGGTCGAGCTGTTGGCGCGGGGCCTGACCGGGCTGGACCCCGAGGACGGGCCCGGCCGGGTGGCCTTGCTGTCGGAGAACCGCATCGAGATGGCCCTCGTCGATCTGGCCTGTCTGACCGGGGGGATCGTCAACGTGCTGATCCCGGCCAACTCGACCGACGCCGACGTGGCCTACATGCTCCGTCACGCGGCCGTCCGGACGGTCGTCGTGTCGACCCGCGAGCAGCTGGCCAAGGTGTCCAAGCACCGCGACTCGCTGCCCGAGCTGCGCTCGATCGTCGTCATCGAGCCGCCGAGCCCCGTTCCCGCCGGCGTGCTGACGCTGGAGGATCTGGCCTCGCTGGCCCAGGCGGTCCCGGCGCAGCGGATCCGCGAACGGTCCGAGGCGGTGGGAAGCGGAGATCTCGCGACGGTGATGTACACCTCCGGGACGACCGGGATGCCGAAGGGCATCCGCTTTTCGCACGGCAACATCGTGTTCAAGCGCTTCGCTCGCGCGCTGGCGCTGCCCGAGCTGGGCGAGGACGACGTCTTCCTGTGCTACCTGCCGCTCTACCACACCTTCGGCCGCTTCCTGGAGATGCTGGGTTGCGTGTTCTGGGGTTCGCTGTACTGCTTCCTGGAGAACCCGTCCGTGGAGGCGCTGGTCAACGGGATGCGCCGGCACCGGCCGACGACGTTCATCAGCGTGCCCAAGAAGTGGATGCAGCTCTACGAGGCGATCGCGGCGCGCGCCGATCCGCTCGAGGCCAGCGACGAGGAGCTGCTCGAGGCCACGCGGCAGGTCACGGGCGGCCGGCTGCGCTGGGGCCTCTCGGCGGCGGGCCACCTGGACAGCGAGATCTTCCGCTTCTTCCAGCACAACGGCGTCGAGCTGATGAGCGGATTCGGCATGACCGAGGCGACGGGCGGGATCACCATGACCCCGCCCGGCCGCTACAAGGACGACTCGCTGGGCTGCGCGCTGCCCGGGATCGAGCTGTCGATCGCCGACGACGGGGAGCTGCTGGTGCGCGGCCCTTACGTGATGCTGGGCTACCTCGATCCGCCGGACGGCCAACCGTCGTTCGACGAGCGGGGCTGGCTGCCCACCGGCGACCTGATGGAGGTCGACGCCGACGGCTTCCTGAGGCTGATCGACCGCAAGAAGGAGATCTACAAGAACATCAAGGGCGAAACGATCGCCCCGCAGCGGATCGAGAACCTGTTCCGGGACTTCGAATCGGTGCGCCGCGTGTTCCTGGTCGGCGACCATCGGCCGTACAACACGGTGCTGATCCACCCCAACTACGACTACCGCGAGCTCGACCTGCGCGCGTTGCCCGCGGAGGAGCTGCGCGACCACCTGCGCTCGATCGTCGTGTCGGTCAACAAGTTCCTGTCGCCGTACGAGCGGATCGTCGACTTCGCGGTGATCGATCGCGACCTGGATCCCGAGCAGGGCGAGCTGACCGCCAAGGGCACCCCGCGCCGCTCGACCGTCGAGCGCAACCTCCGCGACACGATCCGCCTGCTGTACCGCCGGGCCAGCTTCCCGGTCGGCGGGCTGGAGCTGATCGTTCCCAACTGGCTGTTCCAGGCGCTCGGGCTCACGGCGCAGGACCTCGTCGTGCGCGACGACGCGATCGCGATCCGTTCGGGTGCCGGCAGCCTCACCGTGCGACGGGCCGGGCGGGGGCGCGTCGTGGTCGGCTCGTGCAGCTACCGCCACGAACGGGGCCCGCTGAACCTGGGCGGCCTGCTCGGCGCCCCGCGGCTGTGGCTGGGCAACGAGGAGCTGGCCGACTTCGTCGCGCTCGACCTGCCGGCGCTCCAGCGTCCGGGTTCCAGCGCGGGCCTGGAGTGGCAGGGGCGGCCGGCGCCGTTCAACCCGACCGAGGCCCAGCGAGCGGCGTTCGAGGCCTGCGCCGGCAAGGCCGAGTTCGGCCTGGACGACCTGCACCTGGCCGCGATGTTCCTGGCCGCCGCGCGGCGCGAGGACGCGCTGCGGGCGCTCGGCCTGCTCGACGAGGTGCTGGCCTCCGAGGACGCCGAGCTGGCCGAGCCGGTGCGGCTGCTGGTCGCGCGCGCCGCGCTGGCCGGCTCGATCCAGGTCCGCCGCCGGGCCTTCCAGGTGCTGGCCGCGGCCGAGCGCGACTCGCGCTTCGAGGACACGCTGGCCCGCTTCCTCGCCGCGCCCGGCAAGCTGCTCGACCGCAGGACCCGCGCCGAGCTGGTCGGCCAGGACCTCTCGGACGCGAAGGTCGAGGCGCTGATCGCCGCCGCGCAGGCCGCCTTGCGCGAGCCCGCCCCGTCGAGCCGCGGGATCCTCCGCGCGGTGTCGTTGATGCGACTGCTCGCCGAGTACGGGATGGTCCACCCCGCCCGGTACCGCCGGCTGCGCGCGCTGCTGTTGCGGGCCAAGCTGTTCGCGCCCGTCGAGCGGGTGCGCCGCGAGGCCGCCCGCGCCGCGGACGCCCTGATCCGCGGCTTCCGCAAGTGGCTCGGTCCGTCCTCGCGCATCGCCGTGGATGCCGAGACCGGACGGGAATACCGCTGGAGCGACGTCGTGGTGTTCGACGAGGACGTCCCGGCCGGGGACCGGCGGCGGTTGCTCGCGGCGCTGCGCGGCACCGGCCTGCTGCGCGAGGCGGTGTTCCTGTTCTCGGGCGGTGCGACGATCCGGCTCAACGACATCCCGGTGGGCGGGGTGTGGGTGCGGCTGCTCGGATCGCGGCACGGCAAGTCGGTGTACCGGCTGGCCGTGCAGACCCGCTACCAGGGCTCGTTCGACCTGGCGGTCAACGTGAACCACGAGCTGACGCGCGAGCAGATCGACGAGGAGACCCACTGGCTGATCCTGTGCGGCGACGCGCAGGACCGCGACCCGCTGGTCGAGGACTTCGGCGGCTACTGGCCCGATCACGACCTGTGGAGCGAGGAGTTCATACCCGGCGAGACGCTGGAGCGCGCGATGCAACGACTGTCGCGTCGCGAGACGGAGGCGGAGCGGCTGCGGTTCCTGTGGCCGTTCTTCGTCTGGACCACGCTCACGGCCTACGTCGACTTCTGGAACCGCACCGGGCGGCGCTGGGAGATCGCGGACGCCAGCCTGTCCAACGTCGTCGTGCCGACGCACGACTACCACAGCGGCGCGCGCCTGGTCTCGCTGTCCAGCCGGCGGCCGTTTCGCGGCATCGTGCCGATGCTGCTGGGTTTTCGCGACGACCTGCTGGCGCCTGCCGAGGAGCGCTTCCCGCAGCTCGGCGGCCTGGTGCCGTGGAGCGTCGTGCTGTCCTCGCTGCCCGAGGTCGTCGGCGAACAGGAAGGCCTGGCGTTGCTGCGCGAGACACTGGACGGCCCGGACGAGCTTCCGCTGGCGCTGCGGGCGCAGACCGAGGCGTTCGTCGCCGAGATCGAAGCCCGGGGCTTCCGGCCGATGCGGCTACACTTCGCGGCCAGCCGCTACCGCCGCTGGGAGCAGCTCGGCGGCGAGAGCACGCCGCAGGCCCGCGCCAGCACGCTGCTGGAGATCTACGAGACCTACGGGCTGCCGAGACTGGTTCCGGCGCACCCCGAGGTTCGCGTGCGCTACTTCCTGGAGACGGTGTTCCACGACTCCCCCGCTCCGCTGGTGCAGGGTCTCGGCGAGCTCGTCGACCGGTTGCGGCGCCGCGAGCTGAGCGTGGAGTCGTTGATCGACGCGGTGGCCGATCTGCGCTCACGCGTCGAGGTCGGCGCCGATGACGATTATTTCCTGGCGCGGCTCTCGCACCCCTACCTGCGGCCCGAAGATGCCGCGGAGTTCGAGCTGTCCGATCGCGGCGACAGCGAGGTGGTGGTGCAGTTCGAGGACCAGGAGGGCAGCGTGTTCCGGGTCCGGCACGCGATGAACCCCAAGGAGGTCGGCCGCCTGCACCGGCAGTTCCTGGCGGCCAAGCTCGACGTGCGGTTCCGTCCCGAGCACCAGTACCTGGTGGCGCTCAACGAGCGCAACCACATCATCGGCGGGATCTACTACCACGTCGAGGAGGACGGGCAGGCCGCGCACCTGGAGAAGATCGTCGTCGCGGAACGCTACCGCAAGAAGGGCATCGCCGAGGGGTTGATGAACGAGTTCTTCAACCGGCTGCGCGCCGCCGGGGTGAAGGCCGTGACGACCGGGTTCTTCCGTCCGGCGTTCTTCTACTCGTACGGGTTCAAGATCGAGAAGCGCTACGCCGGCCTGGTCAAGTCGCTGGAGCAGGAGGGCCCGCCGCCGGCGCCGGTCAATCCTGCTTTACCGCCTGCTTGAGCCACTCGGTGGTGACGCTCTTGGGGCGCTCCAGCGGCAGGCTCAGCGCGCGGTCCCAGACCAGCGAGGCCAGCACGCCCATCGCCCGCGAGACCCCGAACAGCACCGTGTAGAAGTCGTACTCGGTCACGCCGTAGTGCACCAGCAGGCAGCCGGAGTGGGCGTCGACGTTGGGCCACGGGTTCTTGGCCTTGCCGTGCTCCTGGAGGATGTCGGGCACGATCTCGTACAGCATCGCCACGATGCGGAAGTTCTCGTCGTCGGGCAGGTGCTTGAGCCCGAAGTCCCGCTGCGCCATGTAGCGCGGGTCGGTGCGGCGCAGCACGGCGTGGCCGTAACCCGGGACCACCTGCCCGCTGTTCAGCGTGTCCCAGATGTACCGGGTCGCCTGCTCGCGGGTCGGCACCCCGCCGATCTCTTCCTTCATCTTCATGATCCAGCGGATGACCTCCTGGTTGGCCAGTCCGTGGAGCGGGCCCGCCAGCCCGTTCATGCCGGCGGACAGGCAGAGGTACGGATCGGACAGCGCCGAGCCCACCAGGTGCGTGGTGTGGGCGCTGACGTTGCCGCCCTCGTGGTCGGCGTGGATCGTCAGGTACAGCCGCATCAGCTCGCGGAACTCCGGGTGGTCGACGCCCATCATGTGGGCCAGGTTGGCGGCCCAGTCCAGCCCGGGCTGCGCGGGCGGCAGGTGGCCGCCCTGCTTGTAGCTGCGGCGGTAGATGTAGGCCGCGACCAGCGGGAGCCGCGCCAGCAGGACCATCGTGTCGTCGAACACCGCCTCCCAGTACTCGTTCTTCGACATCCCTTCGCGGTAGCGCCGGACGAAGATCGAGTCGGGCTGCAGCGCCAGGATCCCGATCGAGAACTGGGTCATCGGGTGCGCGTCGACGGGCATCGCGTCCAGCGTCCGCTTGACCCGCTCGGGCAGCGTCTCGTTGGCGCGCCAGGTCGCGCTCAGCGCGCGCACGTCCTCCACGCTCGGCAGCTCGCCGGTCAGCAGCAGCCAGAACAGGCCCTCGGGCAGCGGTTGCTCGCCGCCCTCGGCGGCCGGGAGCCGTTCCTGAAGCTGCGGGATGGTGAAGCCGCGGAACCGGATCCCCTCCATCGGGTCGAGCGCCGAGGTCTCGGTGACGAGCCCCTTGACCCCGCGCATCCCGCCGTAGGCCTGGGCGACGGTGACGTCGGAGATCTTGCGGTCGCCGTGGGCCTCGAGCAACGCGCCGACCTCCTCGCGCATCGACGGGATCCGGGCGGCGAGCTTGTCCTTGAGCGAGGGCATCGGGGACTCCTCGGAGCTGGGCTGTGGACGAAAGAACAGCTTAGTTTGGGGCGAAAAACCTGTCAATACGGAGCGGGACCGGGGGCGGCGAGCTACTGCAGCTTCTGGCCCAGGACCTGCTCGGCCTTGTGGATGTCGTCCACCTGCAGGACGCACATCCCCTCGGCGGCCCCGGTGGCGTTGGTCGCATAGGCGTAGCGGATGTTGACGTTGGCCTCGGCGAGGATCGCGGTCAGCTTGGCCAGCGACCCCGGCTGATGGGGCAGGTCGACGACCAGCACGTCGACGGCGGTGTGCGGGATCCCCGCGTCGCGCAACGCCTCGCGCGCCTCCAGCGCGTCGTCGGGAAGCAGGCGCACCGTTCCGAACTCGCCGGTGTCGGGAACCGAGACCCCGAGGATGTTGACCCCGGCCTCGTGCAGCGCGGCGGTCAGCTCGGCCAGCGCCCCCGGGCGGTTCTCCACGTGGGCCGATACCTGCGTCATGATCCTGGGCATCGCGGGCCTCCTCGCAGTGTCTCCGACCATCGTAGGGACAAGCCGGGACCGGGTCAATCGGCCCGCGGCGCTCGCCGCGGCTGCGTCGCGTGGGATCTTTGCCTATGATGGCGGGTCTGCCGCGCCGTCGCGGACCGGGGAGGTCGGTTTGCGGGTTCGACTGTCCACACTGCTGCTCGCCGTCGTCGTGGGTGCGGCCGCCTCGGCGACCCCGGCCGGCGCGGCCCCGGGCGAGATCCCGCTGCCGCGGCAGCGGCCCGAGCTGGTCATCCCGCGAATCGACCAACCGCCGCTGCTCGAGGACTTCCTCGGGATGGCCTGCCCGCCGGAGTGGGAGGGCCGGCTGGCCGTCGTCGAGGGGTTCACGCAGCAGAGCCCCGAGGACGGCCGCCCGGCCAGCCAGCGCACGCAGGTCTTCCTGGGCTACGACGACCAGGCGGTGCACCTGGTGTTCCTGGCCTTCGACGAGCGGCCGGACCTGATCCGCGCGCACCTGTCGCGCCGCGAGGACGTGCTGGGTGACGAGATCGTCGAGGTGCAGTTCGACACTTTCGACGACGAGCGGCGCGCCTACTCGTTCATCGCCAACCCGTTCGGGATCCAGACCGACGCGATCTGGACCGAAGGGCAGGGCTTCGACTTCTCCTGGGACACGGTCTGGCAGACCCGGGGGCGGATCACCGATCGCGGCTACGTGGTCACGATGGAGATCCCGTTCAAGAGCCTGCGCTTTCCGCGCACGCCCGAGCAGACGTGGGGCATCGTGCTGGTGCGCGACATCCCGCGCAACAACGAATCGTCGTTCTGGCCCCGGGTCTCGAACCGGATCGAGGGGCGGCTCAACCAGGCCGGGCGGCTCCGGGGACTGCGCGGCATCGCGCCCGGCCGCAACATCCTGCTGATTCCCTACGGGACGGCGGTCGGTTTCCGGGTGCTCGAGGAGCGCGAGGACGGCAGCGCCGGTTTCGTCCGCGACGACGTCGATCCCGACGGCGGGCTGGATGCCAAGCTGGTGCTCCAGGACAAGCTGGCGCTGGACTTCACGCTGAACCCGGACTTCAGCCAGGTCGAGTCGGACCAGCCCCAGGTGACCGTCAACGAGCGGTTCGAGGTGTTCTTCCCGGAGAAGCGGCCGTTCTTCCTCGAGAACGCCGACCTGTTCGAGACGCCGGGACGCTCGGACCTCGTGTTCACGCGCCGCATCCGCGACCCGCGGGCGGGGGCGCGGCTGACGGGCAAGGTCGGCCGCTACGCCCTCGGCGCGCTGCTGATCGACGACGAGTTCCCCGGAGACCAGGTCGACCCGGCCGACCCGGCGGCCGGAGCGGCGGCGCACTTCGGCATCCTGAGACTGATCCGCGACCTCGGGCGGCAGAACAAGCTCGGCCTGATCTACACCGAGCGGCGCTTCGATCGCGCGCACAACCGCGTCGGCGGGATCGACGGCCGGTTCAAGCTGGACGACAACTGGGATTCGCGGTTCGTGCTGGTCCACGGCTCGACCCGCGAGCTGGACGGGACGCAGCTCGACGGGCCGCTGTTCGAGGGCGAGCTGAACCGCAGCGGGCGCAAGTACTCGCAGCATATCCACTACCGGGACATCGGCCGCGATTTCCGCACCGAGGCCGGCTTCGTCCCGCGGACCGACCTGCGCGACCTGCACCAGTCGGCGTCGTACACATTCCGGCCCGAGAAGCGGCGGTTGCTGTCCTGGCGGCCCTCGCTGTACCTGCAGCGGGTCGAGGACCACGACGGGACCCGTCTCGACACGCGCTTCCAGCCGGAGCTGGAGTGGGAGTTCCGCCGCCAGACCAGCATCGAGCTGTTCCTGGAGGGCGGACGCGAGCGGCTGCGCGTCGCGGACTTCCCCGGCCTGACCGGGCCGCTGGACTTCTACGTTCAGCGGCACGGCTTCGCCTTCGACACGCGCTTCGTCAATGCGGTGGAGCTGGACTCGAGATTCTCGGCGGGGCGCACGATCAACTTCGCGCCCCCGGCCGGCGAAGCGCCGTACCTGGCGGACGTGCAGCGGGCCGACGTGACGCTGACGCTGCGGCCGTTCCGGCAGCTGCGCATCGACAACACGTGGCTGTTGACGCGGCTGGAGGATCGTGGCGACGGCGCGCGCATCTTCAGCAACCAGATCCTGCGCACGCGCTGGGGCTGGCAGTTCGACCCCAAGCTGTCGCTGCGCGCGATCGTGCAGTACGAGCGCACCGATCCCGATCCGCTGCGCACCCGGCTGGAGCGCGACCGGCGGCTCAACGGCGACCTGCTGCTGACCTACCTGGTCAATCCGTGGACCGCGATCTACGCCGGCTACACCAGCAACTACCGCAACGTCGAGCTGGTGGACGGCCCCGGCGGCCGGCAGGCCGTGCTGACGCGGGACCTCGAGCTCAACGACGCCCGGCAGCTGTTCGTGAAGGTGTCGTACCTGTTCCGGCTCTAGCGCAGCACGTCGAGCAGCGTGCCGGTCAGCTCGTCGGCGGCGCGGACCGTGGCGGCATTGGCCTGCACGCCGTGCTTGGCGCTGAGCAGCTCGACGAGGTCGTGCGTCAGGTCGCCGTCGGGGGCCTGGCGGGCCAGCCGGCCGGCGGTGCGCTCGAACTGCTCGAGGTGTTTCTGGATGCCGAACAAAGCGGCCTGGATTCCTGGGACGGCGGACATCACGGGCTCCTCTGGAGGCTCCCCCGATGGTGCGTATCGGCCGCGCGGCGCAAATCTTGAGGAAAACCCGTGGATTGGCCCGCGAACGTTGTGGAATGGGCGATTTATCGCGCCATCAGGAAACTTTATTCCGCAAAGTACTTGACAGCCCTGGAGCCCGCCACTAGATTGTCGGCGTGTCCGTGAAACCCGAGATCCGGCCGGCCGAGTTCCGGCCCGCCGAGCTGCACACCCGCGCGATGGACAACCTGAGGTTCATCCGCGAGGCGATGGAGTCGGCGACCTCGTTCACCGCCGTGCCCGGCTGGGGCGGCGTGGCGATGGGCCTGTCGGCGCTGGCCGCCGCGGCCATCGCTTCGCGCACCCTGGGCGCCGACGGCTGGCTGGCGGTGTGGCTGGCCGACGCCGTGCTGGCGCTGGCGATCGGCGGCTGGGCCCTGGCGCACAAGGCCAGGAATGCCGGGGTCGCCGTGTCCCGGGGCGCGGGACGCCGCTTCGTGCTCGGCCTCAGTCCGCCGCTGGTGGCGGCGATGGTCCTCACCGGCGTGCTGTACCAGGCGGGCCTGGTGTCGGCGATCCCGGGCACCTGGCTGTTGCTCTACGGCGTGGGGGTCGTGGCCGCCGGGACGTTTTCGGTGCGCGCGGTCCCCGTGATGGGCTCGCTGTTCATGGTCCTCGGCGTCGCGGCGTTCGCGCTGCCGGCAGCCTGGGGCAATGCGCTGATGGCACTCGGCTTCGGGGGGCTGCACGTCGTGTTCGGCGTTTTGATCGCGAGGCGCTACGGTGGCTGACCGGCAACAGGCGGCGCGCAAGCAGCGCGAGGAGCAGCAGAAGCTGCTCGAGGAGATCCCGGGCGCGCTGGCCCGCGACGAGGGTCTCGACCGCCTGGTGCACGAGCGCACGCGGCTGGCCCTGATGAGCGCGCTGGCCGTGACCAAATCGCTCAGCTTCACCGAGCTGAAGAAGCTGCTCAAGGCCAGCGACGGCAACCTCAGCGTGCACGCGCGCAAGCTCGAGGAGGCCGGCTACATCCGCTGCTCGAAATCGTTCGAGGGCCGGTTTCCCAAGACGGAGTACCAGCTCACGCCGCAGGGGCGCCGCGCGCTGGAGCGTTACCTGGACCACATGGAGGCGCTGATCCGGGCCATGCGCAACGCGTGACCCCCCTTCCCCGCGAGATCCACCTGACCATGCAGAGTACCTTCGACCCTTCCCAGTCGTTCCATGTCGCGATCATCATGGACGGCAACGGCCGCTGGGCCCGCCGGCGCGGCCTGCCGCGCGTCGCCGGACACCGCGCCGGGGCCAAGGCGGTGCGCCGGACCGTCGAGGCGGCGTCCAAGCTCGGCATCGACACGTTGACGCTGTACGCCTTCTCGTCGGACAACTGGCAGCGTCCCAAGAGCGAGGTCGCGGCGTTGATGCGGCTGCTCGAGGACTACCTGAACAAGGAGTCCCATTCCTGCGTCGAGAACGACATCCGCCTCAACGTGATCGGCCGCCGCGACCGGTTGCCCGAGGGCGTCGTGCGGGCGATCGAGCGCGCCGAGGCAATGACCGCGAGCTGCTCGAAGTTCCGCCTGCGGCTGGCCGTCGACTACTCGTCCCGGCACGCGATCCTGGGCGCCGCGCGCTACGTGCGCAACCGTACGGACGTGAGCCCCGAGGATTTCGGCGAGGCGCTCAACCTCGCCGTCAACGCCAACCCGCACGTCGGGGACGTCGACCTGCTGATCCGGACCAGCGGCGAGAAGCGGCTGTCCGACTTCATGCTCTGGGAGTGCGCCTACGCCGAGCTGGTGTTCACCGACACCTACTGGCCCGACTTCGGCGAGCAGCCGCTTGCTGACGCGGTGGCCGAGTTCCGCTCGCGCGAGCGGCGCTTCGGGCGCGTGCTGGAGGCCAGCGGCTAGGCCGGGGCCGCTACCGCGTCAGCGCGTAGTAGATCACGTAGAGCCAGGACAGGATCCCGTGCAGGATCGCCCACAGGATCGATCCGTTCTTGCTCCACGAGATCGCGATCGCCAGCGCCGACCCGAAGCCGATCCCCGAGCGCGTGATCTCGCGGCGGTAGTGGACTGTGGTCGTGGCCATGGTTTGCTCCTTCCGTCCCGCTAGGCCGTCTTCGAGCGACGCTTGTTGCGACGCAGCAGCTTTTTCAGGAACTGCCCGGTCCGCGACCCCTTGACCCGCGCCACCTCCTCGGGCGAGCCGGCCGCGACGACCCGGCCGCCAGCGTCGCCGCCCTCGGGGCCGAGATCGATCACCCAGTCGGCGGTCTTGATCACGTCCAGGTTGTGCTCGATCACGACCACCGTGTTGCCCTGCTCGACCAGCCGGTTCAGCACGCCGAGCAGCTTCTTGATGTCGTCGAAGTGCAGCCCCGTGGTCGGCTCGTCGAGCAGGTACAGCGTGCGGCCGGTGTCGCGCCGCGACAGCTCCTTGGACAGCTTGATCCGCTGCGCCTCGCCGCCGGACAGCGTGGTCGCGGGCTGTCCGAGCCGGATGTAGCCCAGCCCCACGTCGTGCAGCGTCTGCAGCTTCTCGCGGATCGCGGGCACCGCGTCGAAGAACCGCAGCGCCTGCGCGACGCTCATCTCCAGCACCTCGGCGATGTGGCGGCCTTTGTAGAAGATCTCCAGCGTCTCGCGGTTGTAGCGATGCCCGCCGCAGGTGTCGCAGGTCACGTAGATGTCGGGCAGGAAGTGCATCTCGATGGTCAGCACGCCGCCGCCCTCGCAGGCCTCTCAGCGCCCGCCGTGGACGTTGAACGAGAAGCGACCCGGCTTGTAGCCCCGCGCGCGGGCCTCGGGCACCATCGAGAACAGGGAGCGGATCGGCGTGAACAGCCCCACGTAGGTCGCCGGGTTCGAGCGCGGGGTGCGGCCGATCGGCGACTGGTCGATATCGATCACCTTGTCGATCCGTCCCATCCCGTTGATCCGGCGGTGCGTCCCCGGCTCGGCCTCGGCCCCATGCAGCGCGCGCGCCAGCGCGCGGTGCAGGATCTCGTTGACCAGCGTGCTCTTGCCCGAGCCGGACACCCCGGTGACGCAGGTAAGCAGCCCGAGGGGAAACCGCACGGTGATCGCATCGAGGTTGTGCTCGGTGGCGCCGCGCACCTCCAGGTGCTTGCCGTTGGAGGTGCGACGCGAGCGGGGGGTTTCGATGACCTCGCGGCCGGACAGGTAGGCGCCGGTCAGCGACGCGCGGTTGGCCGCGATCTGCCGCGGCGTGCCCTGGGCCACGACCT
>JBFKMV010000001.1:0-83465 GCA_041629655.1 Candidatus Polarisedimenticolaceae bacterium | reverse complement strand
TTCTCGCACACCGCCTCGTGGTCGGCCCGCTTCATGAAGCCGGTGAGCGGCGAGAATCCGCCGCACAGCAACAGCTCGAGGTCGCAGAGCTGGCGCGGGGTCAGGTCGTGCGACGGCCAGTCGCGGGAGGCGGTCTTCAGCTCGGCGGCGCGGTCGGCGGCGGCCACCAGGTCGACGAGCTTGCCGCCGTGAGGCGGAATCAGGTGCTCGGGCACGGATGTCTCCTCGGATTCAGGTCCCGTAAGGTGCTTGAAAAAAAGGGAATAGTAGTGATCGCGGGCGATACCGTCAAAGTCGCGTGGCGGTCGGGGCCCCGAGCTCGGCCAGCATCCCGCGGAGACCGGCCAGGAAGAGCTCGCGGCGACCCGCCACGGCTCGCTCGACCTGCTCCAGCACGGCGTCGTGATCGATCGTCGCCGCCCCGCCGAGTCCCGCGCCCGGATTCGCGACACAGGCCAGCGCCGCGGTGCGCAGACCGTGGTACCGGGCGGCGATCGCCTCGGGGACCACGCTCATCGAGACCACGTCGGCGCCGAGGCGGCGCAGCATCCGCACCTCGGCGGGGGTCTCGAAGCACGGACCGCCGACCGCCGCCAGCACCCCCTCGCGCAGCTCGACCCCCGTCTCGCCGGCCGTGGCCCTCCAGCGCTCCCGGAGCGCCGGGTCGTACAACCCCTGGAGATCGGGAAACGCGGGCCGCCGCCGCGCGACCGCGATCGCGCGAACCGGGTCGGTGCCGGTCAGGTTGAGATGGTCGGTGACCAGCACCAGGTCGCCCGGGACGTGGCGCTCGTCGAGACCGCCGGCGGCGCAGGTCAGCAGCAGGCCGCGCGCACCGGCCGCGGCGAGGAGCGAGACCGGAAACGCGACCTCCGCGGCGTCGAAGCCCTCGTAGAGATGGAGCCGCCCGCAGCACAGCCAGAGCCGCGCTCCGGCCAGCGAGGCCGCCACGATCGTGCCGTCGTGACCGTCGACGGCGCCTCGCGGGTAGCCCGGGATCTCGCGGCACGGGAGCGACGCGTCGACGTCGAGCCAGCCGGGTAGCCCGCCGAACCCGGAGCCCAGCACCACGCCCAGGTCGGGCGCTCCGAGGCTCTCCGTCGCGCGGCGCGCGGCGGCCCGGAGGTCTGCCCTCGACAGCTCCATCAGAACAGCTTGAACACCAGCAGCAGGAACTCCTGCTCGCCTTCCAGCTCCGGGATGTCCGAGGCCAGCGCGACGCCCCAGTTGAGGTTGATCACCGTCTTCCAGGGGCCGACCAGGTTGGCCGACAGCCCCAGCCCGGTGAACGACTGGCGGCCGGCCGGCGAGTCGCGCTCCTCGACCCAGGCGTTCTCCAGCGCGGCGTCGAGGCGGATCACCTCGAACAGGTTGAACGAGTAGCCGGCGCGGGCGATCAGGCCCTCGTCGAAGCGCACGCCGCTGCCGGAGAAGCCGTTCAGCCGGTCGTCGCCGAAGAAGCTGAACTCGTAACGGCTGAACTGGTCCAGCGCCGAGCCGTCGAGCAGGTTGACCTCGCCGCGCAGCTTCTGGAACTTGGGCAGGTACCACTCCTTGAACGCCGAGAGCTGCCAGCGCCGGTAGCTGTCCTCGAGCGGCGGATCGGGAATCGGGACGTAGCTGGCCGGGTCCTGGAGGTCGCCGCCGGTGTAGGCCAGGAAGGTCCCGCCCGCCTCGTCGAACAGGCCGAACGGCTTCCAGTCCGAGCGCGACGCCGCGGAGGCCGAGGCGGCGACGGTGAACCCGCGCCGGTTGAACTCCAGCTCCAGCGTCCCGGCCGTCTCGACGTGATCCTCCGGCACCAGGTAGCGCAGCGACGCGCCCTGGTCCTGGTTGAAGGTGTCGATGCCGCCCTTGGCCTCGTCGGACAGCGAGAAGTCCCGCCACGTGGCGTCCCCGACCAGGTTGAGCTTGACGAACTTGCCCAGCGGCACGCCGAGCCGCAGCCCCAGGTTCTGCGGCCGCGAGCGCGTCCGCTCGAACTCGCTCTCACGGTCGGCGACGAACACCTTGCGGTCGAACCGGATCCCGACGCCCGTGGCCTCGGCCGTGAAGTCGATCTTGCGGCCGAACAGCTCGGGCTTGCTGGCGGTGACGAAGGCCAGCGCCCCGGCGAACAGCACGTTGAGCTGGACCTTGCGGCCGAGGAAGTCGTAGTCGAAGTAGTTGACGCCGCCCAGCGGCGTCAGGTCGCGCGAGCTGTCCTTGAACGCGCCCGCCGCGGCGAACAGCTGGTTGGTGTCGACCCCCTGCTTGACCGTGCGCGAGCCGTCGGCCTGGCGTTCGAGGTAGCGGAACCCCTCGTCGGTGTCGCGCAGCATCTGGTTCGTCGAGGCGTAGGCCGCGGCGCGCCGCTCCTCGAAGCGGTCGCGCGGGGGGTTGATCTCGAAGCTCTCGAACGTGACCTCGCGGCGCACGATGAAGTTGCGCCCGCCGGCGGTCCAGACCTGCTGGCCGTCGATCTCCGACAGCAGCCAGAACTCGGTGCCGCCGGGACCCTGCTGCGGGCGGAACAGGTCGCGCTCCTCGTTGGACAGCACGGGCGCGTCCATCCGTGTCTGGACCAGCGAGACCTTCAGCCGCTGGAACGTCTCGCGGTCGATCCAGACCCGGCCGCGGTACAGGCTGCGCTCGCCTTCCTCGCTCTCGGGGTCGAAGCCCAGCACGTAGGCCGCCCGGCCGTCCACGTCGCCCTCGCCGACCAGGCGGTAGACGTAGGTCCGGTCGAGCGTCAGGTCGAGCGGCAGCGTGATCACCTTCTCGGGCTGGATCAGCGGCAGCTCGGGGATCTTCTTCCAGCGCACACGGTTGCCGTTGACGTAGTAGTCGGTCTGCTCCCACTCCATCGCGCTGCCGCGCTCCCAGAAGTAGTTGCTGGCGATCGAGACGTCGACGGTCGAGCCGCCCTGGGCGAGCTTGAAGTGGAAGTCGATGCGGCCCTTGGCTATCCAGCGCTCCAGGCGATCGTCCTGGAATTTCTGCACCTGCTGGTAGCGCGCGATGATCTCCTCGGCGGTCAGGCCGCGCTGCGACTCGACCTCCAGCGTCTCGGGGGGCAGCTCGAAACCGGGGCTGACCATGGCGCGCTGGAACAAGGCCAGCATCGGGTAGCGGCGGAGCGGGACGCGCAGCCAGCGGCGCTCCGAGCCGTCGGCGGGCTCGCGGGCCGCGGTGCGCAGGTCGCGCCCGCTCAGCGGGTCGATGGTGCGGGCGTTGCGCACGCGCGTGCCGTCGATGACGAGGCGCGCCTCGTCCGCCTGGCCCGCCGCCGCCGGGGCCTCGTAGACGATCAGGCTGCTGAAGTCCTCGTCGCTGAGGAAGCGCCCCAGCGCCCGTCCCCCCGGCACGGGGCGCCCGCTCTCGTCGGTCAGCTCGAGCCGGCCCAGGGGCGCCGCGGCGTAGCCCTCGTCGAGCACCCGTTGCGTCGCCAGCGCCCAGGTGGCGAGGTCTTCCGGCGCCGCGGAACGGTCGCCCGGAGGCGCGGCGGCGGCCACCGACACGCCGGCGGCCAGCGCCCGCACGGCCCCGCTCGCGGTGCTCCACGGCTCCCCGCCGGGGGCCGGCTCGACCCAGGCCCACAGCGCGGGCGCCGGGGGATGCGCCAGCGCCTCGGTGATCAGCGCCGAGATCGCCGACTCGAGCCCCCCCGGATCGTTGCCGGCGACCACGCGCAGCGGCAGCACGTCGACGTAGGCCGCGGTGTCGTTGCGCCACAGTCCGCGTTGCCATTCCAGCTCGCCCGCGGCCAGCGCTCCCTGAGCCACCCGCGCGTCCTCGCCGGCCAGTCGCGCCTCGGCCCGCACCGCCAGCGCCGATTGCTTGAGCACGAACGCGTAGGTCGCCGCCTCCCAGCCGGCCCGGGAAGGGTCGTCCCAGATCTCGAACACCGCCACGCGCCCGGCGAAGGCCCGCACCGCGCTGCGGACGAACCCCAGCCAGGCCTCGAGCGAGCCGCCGGCGGCCGGTGAAGGAAGCTCGCCCTCCGCCACGTGCAGCGCGTTCGTTCCGGTCAGGCACAACACGACCGGATGGCCCGCCTGGCCGAGCATCGCGACCCTGCGATCGGTGTCCGACCAGTCGAACACGCCGGGGCGGCGCTCGACGTCGCCCCACCGCGCGGTCAGCCGCACCGGCAGCGTGGTGCGCGGGGCGTCGCCGGCCGGCGCTGCGGCCAGCGCCGAGGGTACGGGACCGTCGAGGATCAGCCCCAACGCGGGACCTTCCGGCACGGCGTCCGGCGCGGCCACGGCCCAAGCCGGCAGGAGGGAAAGCGAGAGGGCGACAAACAGGGCGAGCGCCGCGGGATGCGGCCGCGGGGGGGACGTCATGGGAACTCCTCGGCCGGCGGTCGCGATGCCGCGGGCGTCCGAGCGGTCAATTCTCGGGCACGGTCTGGCGGCTGTCAAACCCCCCCTCGCTTGACACCGCGCGGCGGCGCTCCCTACCCTCTGCCCGGGCCAACGGACGGGCGATGACACGGATCACGCTGACCACCGACTTCGGCCTGCGCGACACCTTCGTCGGGCAGATGAAGGGCCGGATCCTCTCGATCTGCCCCGAGGCGCAGATCGTGGACCTGACCCACGAGGTGCCGCCCCAGGACGTGTGGACGGGCTCGTTCCTGCTGGCGACGGGCTGCGACGCGTTCCCCGCCGGGACGATCCACGTCGCGGTGGTCGACCCCGGGGTGGGCACCGCGCGGCGTCCCCTGATCGTGAGCACCGAGCGGTACCGCTTCCTGGCGCCGGACAACGGCCTGCTGACGCGAGTGCTGGCCCGCCACCCCCCGAGCGGCGCCCACGTTATCGAGGCCAGCCACTACATGGCCAAGCAGGTCTCGGCGACGTTCCACGGGCGCGACGTGTTCGCCCCGGCGGCCGCCTGGCTGGCCCGCGGCGTGGAGGCGTCGAACTTCGGATCGCCGGCGGGCGAGCTGGTCCGGCTGGACCTGCCGCACGCCGCGCTGCGTCCGGGCGCCAGCGTGCGCGTGCGGATCGTCGCCGTGGACCGTTTCGGAAACGCGACGGTCGACCTGCCCCGCGCCATCGTCGAGCCGTTCGTCGCGCAGGGCGCCGCCGGAATCGAGCTGGTCGCCCCGGGCGGCAGCGTCTCGTCGTTCTGCGGCACCTACGAGGAAGGCCGGGGCCGCGGCGCGGTGCTGCTGTTCAACTCGTCCGAGCATCTCGAGGTGGCGGTCTACGGCGGTAGCGCGGCGAGCGAGCTGGGGCTCGCCCCCGGGGTCGAGGTCGAGCTGCGCGTCGGCCGGTGAGCGGCGCTGCGCGCGTGCTATAACGCTGGCGAGATCCGGAGGAGCCCCCGATGACCGACCGCATCCTGCTCGCCGGGGCCGTGCGCACGCCGATCGGAAGCTACGGTGGCGGGCTCGCGGCGCTGTCCGCCGTCGAGCTCGGCACGCACGCGGCACGTGCCGCGCTCGGACGCGCGGGCCTCGGCCCCGAGGACGTCGATCACGTGATCCTCGGTCATGCCCGCCAGGCCGGTTGCGGGCCCAACCCGGCGCGCCAGGTCGCGATCGCCGCGGGCATCCCCGTCGAGCGGCCGGCGTTGACGGTCAACCAGGCCTGCCTGTCGGGCATGCAGGCGGTGCTCGAGGCGTCGCGCCTGATCCGGCTCGGCGAGGCCGAGGTGGTGCTGGCGGGCGGCATGGAGTCGATGAGCCGCGTGCCGTACCTGTTGACCGAGGCGCGCTGGGGCCTGCGCATGGGCCACAAGACGCTCGAGGACGGGATGTACCGCGACGGATTTTTCGACCCGATCTGCGGCAAGATCATGGGCGAGACGGCGGAGACGCTGGCCCGACAGTACGAGATCTCGCGGAGCGAGCAGGACGGCTACGCGGCACGGACGCAGCAGCGTTGCGAGGCGGCGCGCCGCGAGGGACGCTTCGACGCCGAGATCGCGCCGGTCGAGGTGCCCGGCCGCCAGGGGCCGACCGTCGTGGCCCGTGACGAACACCCCCGCGACGGGGTGACCGCGGAGTCGCTGGGCCGGCTCAAGCCCGTGTTCGACCGCGCGGGCTCGGTCACCGCCGGCAACAGCTCGGGGATCACCGACGGCGCGGCGGCGCTGGTCGTCCTGTCCGCCGGCGCCGCGGAGCGGCTCGGGGTCACGCCGCAGGCGAGCATCGCGGGCCACCACGTCGTGGGCGTCGATCCCGCGATCATGGGCATCGGGCCGGTCCCCGCGGTGCGAGCGCTGGTGGAGCGGACCGGCGTCGGGCTCCCGGAGATCGATCTCGTCGAGCTGAACGAGGCCTTCGCGGCCCAGGTGCTGGCGGTGGACCGCAAGCTGAAGCTGGACCACGAGCGATTGAACGTCAACGGCGGAGCGATCGCGCTCGGCCATCCGATCGGCTGCAGTGGAGCCCGGATCATCGTCACGCTGCTGCACGAGATGCAACGCCGCGGCAGCCGCAACGGCCTGGCCACGCTGTGCGTCTCCGGCGGCCAGGGCGGCGCGATGCTGCTCGACCGCCCCGGGAGCTGATCCCGGCGACGACGCTACTCGTCCGCCAGCGTCCGGACGTTGTGGATGTAGCGCCGCTGGACCAGCGTGACGTTCTGCTCGCCGAGCAGCGGGACGAACCGCGGCGCCGCGTTCAGGTAGTCCAACACGCGCGCCCGCTCGGGCGGCATCGAGACGAAGAACCTTCCCAGCAGGCCGTGGCCGCCGGCCAGCGTGACGCGCACCGGAACCGTGTGCTCGGGTTGCTCGCCGGCGTCGGGAACCTCGTCGAAGCCGCTCTCCTTGAGGCGCACGGTCAGCATGCCCGACTTGTTGATCAGGACGCTGTCGCCCTTCCAGCTCATCGGCACGAACTCCTCGGTCGGGTCGTTGAGCCGGTCCACGAGCCGTCCCGGATGACCGTCGGGGCCCTCGGCGACCACGTACAGCACGCCCTCGAGCGACTCGCCGCTGTCCATCAGGACCCGCGCGGCCACCTCGCGCATCGGAAGCCGGAAGATCTCCACGTCGCTGCTCCGGAAAACGGCGTCGTCGCGCCCCGGCGCAGATCGTAGCACGCCCGCCGGGCGACCCCGGGGGGCCCGCGGGGCCGGCTTGCCCCGGCCTCGCCACGGCCTAAATTGGGTAGGGGACCCGCCGACGGCGGCGGAGTCGCGAGCCGAGGACCGCGCCGATGCCGCTTTCCGGAACCCTGTCCACGATGTCCCTGCCGGACCTGCTGCAGTGGCTCGGCGGCGCGCGCCGGACGGGCACGCTCGAGATCGAGCGCAACAAGGTCTTCAAGTGGTTCCTGTTCCGCGACGGCCGGGTGATCGGCTGCTCGTCGGACGACCCCCCGGAGCGGATCGGACACTTCCTGCTCTCCCGCGGCAAGATCAACGAGGACCAGCTCCGGGAGGCGCTCGAGCTCCAGGAGCAGAACGGCCGGCACCTCGGCACGATCCTGGTCCAGCGGCATTACCTCTCCCAGCACGACCTGACCACGCACCTCGCCGCGAAGGCCGAGGAGACGATCTACAGCGTGTTCGACTGGGACGACGGGGTGTTCCGCTTCGAGGAGACCCTCGACAAGGCCGAGCACGTGATGCCGGTCAGTCTGCAGGTCGAGGACATCCTGCTGCGCGGCCTCAAGCGCTACGACGAGATGCGCATGATCCGCGAGGTGTTCAACGATCCCGGGATCCTGCTCGGCCGGACCGAACGCATCCCGCCGGCCGAGGTGCTGCAGAACCGGATGGCCCGCCGGATCTACGACTCCATCGACGGCGAGCGCACGGTGGGCGAGATCCTGCTGATCGCCCACGGCTCCGAATACATCGTGACCAAGTTCCTCTACGAGCTGCAGCGAAACGGTTTCGTCGAGATCCTGGGCAAACGGCAGTTTGCCGCGGACGCACCGGGGACCGCCGACGCGGACGGGCCGGCCGGCCAGGACTCCGGCGACACGCCGGCGCCGCCGGAGGCCGACCAACGGCTGATCGCCGTCGGGGCCGAGCTGGACGCTCCGTCCGCCCCGCCGGGAGATCTCGCGGTCGCCGCGCGATCGACGGCCGGAGCGACGATGACGGCGACCGTCGTCACGGACGAGGATGCCGCGAGCGCCGAGGAACCGGTGGGTGGGCTCGAGGCGGACCTGGCGGCGAGCCGCGACCTGATGACGCGCGGCGAGTACGAGGGCGCGCTGACGATCCTGGACGGTCTGTACCGCACGCACACCGAGGATTCCGCGCTGCAGCGGCTGATGCGCGAGGCGGAGGCGGCGTTCATCGAGAAGGCCTACCGGCACTACCTGCCGGCGCGGAAGATCCCCTCGCTGACGCGGCCGGTGGCGGAGCTGGCCTCCGCCGAGCTGTCGCCGACCGAGTTCTTCCTGCTCAGCCGCATCGACGGCACCTGGGACGTCAAGTCGATCATCCAGATCGCCCCGCTGCGCGAGGTCGAGGCGCTGCGGACCCTCAAGCGGATGCGCGAGCAGGGCATCATCGAGCTGCGCGACCCCGAATCGTAGCGCTCGGAACCCGCTAGCTCTCCAGGATCACGACCGCCGCGGCATGACCCGACTGGTGGGTCAGGCTGAGGTGGGTGCGCCGCACGCCGAGACTCGTCGCGAACCGCTCCGCCGCCCCGGACAGCCGGAGCGCCGGGCGGCCCCCGGGCTCGTTGACCACCTCGACCTGGCCGAACGCGAGGCCCTGCGACCAGCCCGTCCCGAAGGCCTTCAGGCAGGCCTCCTTGGCGGCGAAGCGGGCGGCCAGACGCTGCAGCCGGTCGGCCCGCCCGCGGCAATCCTCGCGTTCCCGGCGGGTGAACACCCGCTCCTCGAACCGCCGCCCGTGGCGCTCGAGCGCGCGCGCCAGGCGCTCGATCTCGACCAGGTCCAGACCGACACCGAGGATCATCGCGGGTCTCCGGCGGGCCCCGCGCGGGGCCCGGTCGCCCTGCCGGGGGCGCACCGGCCGATGCTATACTACCCTTGACCCCGGGCGGAGGATCGCCTCTCTAAGTTGAACATCCACAGCAACTTGGAAGCGCACCTTGCCCCGAGGCACGTTCGTCGCCCGACGTGGAGACCGTGGATGAGTCACCCCGAGCAGGAGGTCGTCCAGCGGCTCGGCCGCGACGGACTCGCCAGGGTGCTCGACGATCTCCTCGACCAGCGGCGACTGGTCCGCCTGGCCAACACCTGCGGCCTGCGCTACCCCGGGATGCGCACCCAGTCGCAGAAGCGTGAGCGGATCCTCCAGGATCTCGTGGAGCGCGCGGAGGGCGAGGACACCACGCGCCGGACGATCTTCCGCGCGCTGAAGAAGGAGACCGGCGCCGCGGCCCGGACGTGGGCCCGGCTCGGGGAACCCGAGAAGCTCGAGCGCGTGCGCGCGGTGGCCGAGGCGGCCGAGGACGGCCAGCTCGGGCTGCACCTGTTCCTGCTGGCCCAGGACGACGGCGGCGGGAAGCTGGCCGACGGCCTGACCGCGTTGCTGGCGCGGCCCGACCTGCGGCCCGCACCCGGCAACGGCGCGCCCGCGGACGAGACGGTCAAGCTCAAGCGCGAGCTGGCGCGGTTGAAGAAACGCGCCACGGAGCAGCAGAAGAAGGTCGCCCACCTCGACGGACAGCTCGCCAAGAGCCGCGAGACCGCGCGCACGACCAAGCGCGACCTGATCCAGCGCAAGGGCGAGCTGGCCGAGTCGCGCCTGCTGGTCGAGCGGCTGCGCAAGGAGCTGCGCGACGCGCGGGGCGCCGAGGAGGAGGCTGCGGCCCAGGCGCAGCGCGCGCCCAGCGACGACGCGCTGGACAAGCTCGCGCGCAGCGTGCGCCGGTTGTCCACCGAGCAGCGCAAGCTGACGCACGCCGTGGAGGCGCTGGGACCGCCGCGCGGCAAGGCGGCCCCGGTGATCGACCCGCAGCAGCTGGGGAGCCTGGCCGAGGGACTGCAGGCGCTGCAGAAGGAGATGGCCGCCTTCCGGCGCGACCGGCGGAAGGAGACCAAGGAGACCACGCAGCAGCTCGACGAGCTGCGGGCCGAGGTCCGCTCCTACAAGACGGCGGTGAAGAAGCGCGTCGGCGGGCCGCTGTCGCGGCGGCGCAAGGGCGAGCCCGAACGGGTCGGCGTGTTCGTCGACGTGCAGAACATGTACTACGGCGCGCGGCGACTGAAGGGCAAGCTCGATTTCGACGCGCTGTTGGAGACGGCGGTGCGCGACCGGCGCCGGGTCCAGGCCAAGGCTTACGTCGTCGAGTCCAAGGAGATCGACCAGTCCGGCTTCATCTCGATCCTCGAGCAACGGGGCATCGACGTGCATCGCAAGACGCTGCGCGTTCGCGCCGACGGGTCGATGAAAGGCGACTGGGACATGGAGATGGCGCTGGACATCCTCGACGCCGCGCCGCGTCTCGACGTGCTGGTGCTGGTCTCCGGAGACGGCGACTTCACGTCGCTGGTGCAGCGGGTCAAGCTGATGGGTCCCCGGGTCGAGGTGATCGGCTGGCCGCGCACCACCGCCAAGTCGCTGATCGAGTCGGCGGACGCCTTCCAGGCGCTCGACCGCAACTTCATGATTCGCGGCGAGCGCAAGCGCCCCAAGCCCGCCGCGGACCAGCCGGACCCCGCCCCGCAGAAGTCTGCGGGCTGATCAGCCCGGAGCGTCCACGAAGCCGATCTCGCCCCCGGCCGTCACCCTGAGGTAGCGGCGCGAGCTCTTCCAGTCCGGCAACACGAAGATCCGCCCCGGCGCGGAGGGCGGTCGCGCGGTCAGCTCACGCTCCTCGTGGAAGTGGCCCAGCACCACCCCGTCGTGGCGCTCCAGGTGGCGCGCGGCGTAGTCGCGGACGTGCTGCTCCGGGAAGGCCCGCTTGTGGCGCAGGTTGGTGGTGCGCATGCGTTGCTCCAGCGAATCGGCCAGCCGCGACGCCGCGGCACGCGGCAACGCCCGGAACACTCCCCACAGCGGCGCGGACCGGCTGAGCCGGCGCCAGGTCCGGTACTGCCGGTCGCGCGGGTTGACCAGATCGCCGTGGATCGCGAACAGCCGCAGCCCGCCCCACCGTTCGCTGAACCCCCGATCACCGGCCTCGTCGAGCGCGCTGCCGCAGTAGGCGTCGGCGATCCGGTAGTCGCGGTTGCCCTCGACGTAGCGCACGTGGATCCCCGCCGCGCGGAGCTCGGCGAGCTTCGCCGCCACGGCCCGCTGGTGCGGCTGCTCCACTGAGCGCCGGCCGATCCAGATGTTGAACAGGTCGCCCATCAGCACGATGCGGCGCGTACCGGCGCAGAGCCGGTCCAGAAAGGCGAGGAACGCTTCCAGCTCGGGGTCGTCGCGCTCCAGGTGCACGTCGCCGACGAAGGCCAGGTCGCCGCTCATGCGCTCCCCCGGCGCACCGCGGCGGAGCCGAGGAACTCCGCGCGGAACTGCTCGAAGCGACCGGCGGCGATCGCGCAGCGCAGCTGTTCCATCAGGCGCAGGTAGTAGCGCAGGTTGTGCAGCGTGTTGAGCCGCGAGCCGAGGATCTCCCGCGACAGGAACAGGTGCCGCAGGTAGGCGCGGCTGTAGCTCCGGCAGGCCTCGCAGTCGCAGCTCTCGTCGAGCGGCCGCGGGTCGCGGGTGAACTCGGCGCGCTTGATGTTGAGCGGCCCGCGCGAGGTGAACAGCGTCCCGTTGCGCGCGTTCCGCGTCGGCATCACGCAGTCGAACAGGTCGAGCCCCTCGGCCACGGCCTGGACGAGATCCTCGGGCCGTCCCACGCCCATCAGGTAGCGCGGGCGGTCCGCGGGCAGCAGCTCGGCGGTCCCGCGCAGCACGCCGGCAATCGTCTCGCGCGGCTCCCCCACGCTGACCCCGCCGATGGCGTAGCCGGGAAAGTCGAGCGCCAGCAGCTCGCGGGCGCTCTTCTCGCGCAGGTCGGGCCAGGTGCCGCCCTGCACGATGCCGAACGGCACCCCGGGGCCGTGATACGCCTCGCGGGAGCGCGCGGCCCACAGGCTGGTGCGGGCCACGGCCTCCGCCACGCGCTCCCGCCCGGCCGGCAGCGCCGGGCACTCGTCGAGCACCATCGCCACGTCGGAGCCCAGGGCGGCCTGGATCTCCATGCTGCGCTCGGGGGTCAGCAGGTGCACCGAGCCGTCGAGGTGCGAGCGGAACTCGGCCCCGCGATCGTCGAGCCGTCGTAGCTCGGCCATCGAGAAGACCTGGTAGCCGCCGGAATCGGTCAGGATCGGACCGTCCCAGTTCATGAACCGGTGCAGGCCGCCCAGCTCGCGGATCAGCGTCTCTCCCGGACGCAGCGCCAGGTGGTAGGTGTTGGAGAGCACGATCTGCGCGCCCGAGGCCCGGACCTCGCCCGGCGTCAGCGCCTTGACCGTTCCGGCGGTGCCGACCGGCATGAACGCGGGCGTGTCGACGCTGCCGTGGGCCGTGGTCAGACGGCCCAGCCGGGCCCGCCCGGCTCCACCGACCAGCCGGAAGCCGAATCTCTCCATCGGATCGACCTTAGCACCTCCGGCCGCTCAGCGGATCAGCATCGCATCGCCATACGAGTAGAAGCGATAGCGCTCCCGCACCGCCTCGCGGTAGGCCGCGAGCACGGCCTCGCGTCCGGCGAACGCGCTGACCAGCAGCAGCAGCGTCGAGCGCGGAAGGTGGAAGTTGGTCAGCAACGCGTCCACGACGCGGAACCGGTGTCCGGGGCGGATGTAGAGTCCCGAGCGGCCGGCCCCCGGCTCCACCGTGCCGTCCGGGCGGGCCTGATGCTCGAGCGTGCGCACCACGGTCGTGCCGACGGCCACGACGCGTCCCCCGCCGCGCCGGGTTTCGGCCAGCGCCTCGGCGGTCGCCGCGGGCAACACGAACCGTTCCTCGTGCATCACGTGGTCCTCCACCCGCTCGACCCGGACCGGGAGGAACGTTCCCAGCCCGACGTGCAGCGTCAGGAACCCCAGCCGCACCCCGCGCTCGCGCAGCGCCGCGAAGCTGCGCTCGGTGAAGTGGAGTCCGGCGGTGGGCGCCGCCACCGCGCCCGGCGCGCGGCCGAACACGGTCTGGTAGCGCAGCCGGTCCTCGGCATCCCGCGCGTCGTCGGGCCGGCGGCGGATGTACGGGGGAAGCGGCATCCGCCCGATCCGGCGGAGCGCCGCCGCGGGGTCCCCGGCGGGATGCTCGAACCGCATCAGCCAGCGGTCGTCGCGCCGCTCGAGCACCTCCGCGGTCAGCTGTTCCTCGAACCGGATCCGCGAGCCGCGGGGCGGCTTGCGCGAGGCCCGGAGCAGGCACTCCCACGCCTCTCCGGCCGTGGCCGCGTCCCGCTCGAGCAGGAACACCTCGATGCCGCCGCCGCCGGGCTTGCGCCCGAGCAGGCGCGCCGGAAGCACGCGGGTATCGTTGAGCACCAGCAGGTCCCCGGGGTCGAGCAGCCGCGGCAGCTCGGCGAAGCGGCGGTGCTCGAGGCCGCCGTGCTCCCGCTCCAGCAGCATCAGCCGCGAGGCGTCCCGGTCGGGCAGCGGGGCCTGGGCGATCAGCTCGCCCGGAAGCTCGTAGTCGTAGTCGTCGATCCTCACGCTCGCTCGCCCGCCGCGCCACCACACCCCGGCGCGCCGTCCATGCTAGCGCGGGCGGGGCGAGCTTCAGCGCGAGAGCAGCCAGCCGACCAGCAGGATCAGCAGCGCCAGGGTGCCCACGCCGAGCGCGGCCCAGCCCAGCCGGCGCAGGGCGCGTCGCAGCCGCGAGCCGTCGGCGTCGTGCTCCGAGCGCTGTCCCAGCTCGGAGCGGTCCAGCTCGGCCTCCAGCAGACGACGGCCGGCCACGCGCCGGTACACCTCGCGGTTGACCCGCAGCACCGCGGCAGCGCCGCCGGCCGCGCGGACCGCGCTCTCGACGCGCCGCGCGCGCTCGAGCGGCGTCGGGTGGGAGGTGGCCAGCTCGGCGAGGTTCACGTTGCCGGCCTCGATCCCCTCCTGGAGCCGCTCGAAGTACCGCAGCACCGAGCCGGGGTCGTAGTTCATCGCCAGCAGCGCCTCGATCGCGCGCGCGTCGGCCTCGCGCTCGCGCTGCCAGCCGTAGCCCATCCGCGCCAGGTCCTCGGCCGCCCGGACCCACGCCGCGACCTCGGGGTCCGAGTCCTCGCGCGCCACGCTCTGGAACCCGAGCCGGGCCAGGCGCTCGGCGGCATCCCCCGACGCCGCGTGAGCCAGCTCGTGCGCCAGCACGAACACCAGCTCCGCCTCGTCCTCGAGGAACCCCAGCGCCCCGACGCTGAGCAGCACGGTCCCCGACGGCAGGCCCAGGCGTCGCACCGCCCAGTCCTGGATCACCACCACCCGGGGATCGTCCGGCGCCCCCGGCACGCGCCGCGCGACCCGCTGCACCAGCCGGTCGAGATACGCGGTCAGCGCGGGAGCCCCGACGAAGCGCCACGTGGCGGCGAGCGCCGCGCGAAACTCCGCCTCGGTGGCAACCGCCAACTCGGGCTCCGTCACCGCTGCGGGCTGCTCGTCGCCGCGGCAGTCGAGGCAGCGCTGCTCGGTCTGCGCCAGCGGCTCGTCGTCCAGGAACGGCAGGCCGCAGCGATTGCAGTTGAACGCCCAGCGCAGCTTTTCGGTCCCGGTGGTGGCGCGCGCGCCGCAGCGGATGCAGCGCCGGATCGAGGCGGTGCCGAGAGCCCCCACCTCGACCGATGGGAGGTGCCCCCAGGGGGTCCCGCAACGCGGACAGGATTCGGCTTCGGGAACCTCGACCGGTTGACTCGATCCCGCTAGGTGTTGCGGGACATCCATCGCAGCCACCCCCAGGCCAGGACCAGGCCGGCCGCGCCGCCGATCGCCGCCCCGACCCGGAAGTCACCCGCCAGATCGGACGCCGTCAGGTAGCCCGCGGCTGCGCCGAGCCCGATACAGCACAGGGTGATCGTACCCCTGGCGAGCGCGCCGTGTCGCGCCCGGACCGGGGCCGGGGTCGCCTCCGCGGGGCTCTCCGCCGCCACGACCTCGTCCGCGACGCCGGGCGCCGCCGTCCGGGCCGAGGCGTGTTCCGGCTCCTCGTCGGCCAGCACCCGGTACGTCATCGGGCGTCGCTCCGCGCCGGGACCGGAGGTGCGTCCGGCGCGCTCGAGCTGCTCGGCCAGCGACGGGTCGTCCATCCCGATCCCCAGCGGTGCGCCCGGCCCGTGGTGCGGGATCCCGGGGCGTGGGACGGGCAGCGCGGCCGCGTCGACGACGCGATACGACGCGCCCACCGAGCCGGTCAGCAGGAACACCGAGCTACAGCGCGAGCAGCGCGCGCGGTCCGCTCCGGCCGCGGCGGCGGCGTGACGGTACAGCGCCCGACAGGACGGGCAGGTGACGAGCAGGTTGGTCGCTTCGAGCATCGAAGCTCGCCCTCCACATGGATCCCCCGGCGGCACCCTCAAAACCTAGGTCCGGGCCCCGCCCCGGTCAAGAAAGCGCCGAAAATCCGGGCCGTGGGCGGTGTCGGGGGCGGGCGCCGAAACGGAGTCGAAAGCGTCGAAAAGGCGCCGCGCGCGCGCCCGCGCCGGCCGCGCCGCTATGGTATATTCCCGCTTTCTTCCGGCACCCCGGGACACCAGAAACCTCGAAACGCGCGTAAGGAGCGCCCGATGAAGGTTTACGACACCGCGGACATCCGGAACGTCGCGCTGGTCGGCCACGGCGACTGCGGCAAGACCACGCTGGCCTCGGCGATGTTGTTCCTCTCCGGGGCGACCAACCGGCTGGGTAGCGTGGACGACGGGACCTCGATCACCGACTACGACGAGGAGGAGATCGAGCGGAAGATCTCGCTCCAGATGGCGCTGGCGCACCTGGAGTGGAACAACCGCAAGATCAACCTGCTGGACACGCCCGGCTATGCCGCCTTCGCCGCCGACGCCAAGTCGGCCCTGTCGGTCGCCGACGCGGCGCTGCTGCTGATCGAAGGGGTCGCCGGGGTCGAGGTCGTGACCAACCGGGCCTTCAACTACGCCGCCGGGTTCGGGCTGCCGGTGATGTTCGCGATCAACAAGCTCGACCGCGAGCGCGCCTCGTTCGACCGCTGTCTCGCGGCGATCCAGGAGCGCTTCGGCCGCGAGGCGGTTCCGCTGCAGATCCCGATCGGTGAGGAGAAGGACTTCGCCGGCGTCGTCGACCTGATCCGCATGAAGGCGGTCCGCTTCGCCACCGACGCCTCCGGCCAGCCCGCCGAGGAGGACGTCCCGGGGGACCTGGCCGAGCGCGCCGCCGAGGCGCGATCCGCACTGGTGGAGATGATCGCCGAGACCGACGACGCGCTGATGGAGAAGTTTTTCGAGGCCGGGGAGCTGGGCGCCGAGGAGCTGGCCGCGGGCCTGCGCAAGGCCGTGGCGCGACGCAAGATCTTCCCGGTGTTCTGCGCCGCCGCCTCGCGCGTGATCGGCGTGCAGCCGCTGCTGGATGCGGTCGCCGACCTGGTCCCGGCCCCGGACTGGCGCGGCGAGATCCGCGGCACCGTCCCGGGCAAGGACGACGAGGTCGTGCGCAAGGTGGCCACGACCGAGCCGGTCTCGGCGCTGGTGTTCAAGACCGTCGCCGACCCCTACGCCGGGCGGTTGTCGCTGTTCCGCGTGCAGAGCGGAGTGCTCAAGAGCGACAGCTCGGTGGTCAACGTGCAGCACGAGACGTCCGAGCGGATGGGCGGCATCTCGCTGCTCCAGGGCAAGCAGCTCGAGGCGATCGGCGAGATCCGCGCCGGCGACCTGGGCGTGGTGGCCAAGCTCAAGGAGACCCACACCGGCGACACGCTGGCCGACCCGGCGCACCCGATCCAGTACAAGTCCGTGGAGTTCCGGCCGCCGGCGATCTCGTTCGCCGTCGAGCCGAAGTCGAAGGGCGACGAGGAGAAGATCTCGCAGGCGCTGCACCGGCTGACCGAGGAGGACCCGGTGCTCAAGGTCGGGCGCGACCCGCAGACCGGCGAGCTGCTGGTCTCGGGCACCGGCCAGGTCCACGTCGAGGTCGCGCTGTCGCGGATGAAGCGCAAGTTCGGCGTCGATGCGATCCTCAAACTGCCGAAGGTGCCCTACCTCGAGACGATCACCCGCAAGGTCGAGAACGTCGAGGGCAAGCACAAGAAACAATCCGGCGGACGCGGGCAGTTCGGCGTGTGCGTGATCCACATGGAGCCGCTGCCGCGCGGCGGCGGGTTCGAGTTCGAGGACAAGATCTTCGGCGGCTCGATCCCGCAGAACTACCGGCCGGCGGTGCAGAAGGGGATCGCGGAGGCGGCCGAGCGCGGCTGGCTGTCCGGCTGCCCGGTGATCGACTTCAAGGTCACGCTGGTCGACGGCAAGTTCCACAGCGTCGACTCCTCCGAGATGGCGTTCAAGATCGCCGGCTCGCTGGCCTTCCAGGGCGCGATGGACAAGGCGCGGCCGACGATCCTCGAGCCGATCATGCAGGTCGAGATCACCGCACCCGAGGAGAACATGGGCGACATCATGGGCGACCTGTCCTCGCGCCGCGGCAAGCCGCAGGGCATGGAGGCGGTCGGCGGAGACCAGGTGATCAAGGCCCAGGTGCCGCTGGCCGAGATGCTGGACTACGCCTCGACGCTGAAGTCGCTGACCTCGGATCGCGGCTCCTACACGATGGAGTTCGACCACTACGACGAGGCGCCTGCAAGCGTGCGCGAGAAGATCATCGCCGAGTACCAGAAGCGCAAGCAGGAAGCCAGCTGACGCCGGCATGTCCCGCGATTTCGTCTACATCGACGAGCTGGGCGGACACGTCGGGGAACGGGTCGTCGTCAAGGGCTGGCTGTACCAGAAGCGGTCCTCGGGCAAGATCAAGTTCCTCGTGCTGCGTGACGGCAGCGGCCTGTTGCAGTGCGTGGCGTTCGTCAAGAACGTGCCCGCCGAGCTGTTCGAGCGCTGCGACCGCGTCCCGCTCGAGTCGTCGCTCGCCGTGACCGGCACCGTGCGCGCGGACGAGCGCGCCCCGGGCGGCTACGAGCTCGGCATCGAGGCGCTGGACGTGATCCACGAGGCCGAGGAATACCCGATCCAGCCCAAGGACCACGGCGTCGAGTTCCTGTTCGACAAGCGCCACCTGTACCTGCGCTCGCGGACCCCGCTGGCGGTGCTCAAGGTGCGCCACGAGGTGGTGCAGGCGTGCCGGGACTTCTTCTACGAGCGGCGGTTCGTGCTGATCGACTCGCCGGTGCTGACCCCGGCGGCATGCGAGGGCACCACGACGCTGTTCGAGACCGACTACTTCGACGACAAGGCCTACCTGACCCAGTCGGGCCAGCTGTACCTGGAGCCCGCCTGCATGGCGTTCGGGAAGGTGTACTGCTTCGGTCCGACCTTCCGCGCCGAGAAGTCGAAGACGCGCCGCCACCTGACCGAGTTCTGGATGATCGAGCCCGAGGTGGCGTTTTTGGAGCTGCCCGGCCTGCTGGAGCTGGCCGAGGAGTTCGTCAGCTACCTGGTGGCGCGCTGCCTGGACCGCTGCAAGGACGAGCTGGCCTTCCTAAAGCGCGACACGGCACGGCTCGCGTCGGTCGTCCCGCCGTTCCCGCGGTTGACCTACGACCAGGCGGCGGAGATCCTGCTGCGACCCGCCTCGCAGGCGCGCATGCGGGAGGCCGGCGCGCCGCCGTTCACGCGCGGCAGCGACTTCGGCGGGTTCGACGAGACGGTCCTGACCGGCGAGTTCGACCGGCCGGTGATGGTCACGCACTGGCCCGCCGAGATCAAGGCGTTCTACATGCAGCCCGCCGCCGACGACCCCGGCAAGGCGCTGTGCGTCGACGTGCTGGCGCCCGAGGGCTACGGCGAGATCATCGGCGGCTCGCAGCGCATCCACGACCACGACCTGCTGCTGTCGCGGATCAAGGAGCACGGTCTTCCGGTCGAGGCGTTCCAGTGGTACCTCGACATCCGGCGCTACGGCACCGTCCCGCACGCCGGCTTCGGCATGGGCATCGAGCGCTTCGTGACCTGGATCTGCGGGATCCCGCACCTCAGGGAGGCGATCCCCTACCCGCGCCAGATCCACCGGCTGTACCCATGACCACCGCCGCGCCGCCGGCCCGCGGAACCCGGGTGCGCGTCGGGGTGATCAGTCTCGGCTGCGCCAAGAACCTGGTCGACAGCGAGGTGATGATGGGTCACCTGGACCGCGCCGGCGCGACCTTCGTGCGCGACCCGGCCGAGGCCGACGTGATCGTCGTCAACACCTGCTCGTTCATCGAGGCGGCGCGCGAGGAGTCGATCCAGACGATCCTGGAGGCGGCGGAGCTGAAGCGCGAGGGCCGGCTGAAGCGGCTCGTCGTCGCCGGCTGCATGGTCCAGCGTTATCCGGCGGAGCTGCGCGCCGACCTGCCCGAGGTCGACGCGTTCATCGGACTGGACGAGTTGCACGCGATCGTCAGCGGCGTCGGCCTGGACGCGGCGCGGGAGACGCCCCCCGGCGCCGCGACGCCGGCGGGCGGCCTGGTCGTGCTGCCGGCCCGGCCCGGGGCCGCGCGCCGCGTGGCCCCCGCGGCCGTGGCCTCGACCAGCCCCCCGTGGGGCGCCTCGACCTACCTGTACGACGATCGCGCCCCGCGCCGGCTGGCCACGCCTCCCTGGTCGGCCTACATCAAGATCGCCGAGGGCTGCGACCACACCTGCGCGTTCTGCGCCATCCCGAGCTTCCGCGGGAAGTTCCGCTCGCGCCGCCTCGGCAGCATCCTGCGCGAGGCCGCGGCGCTGGTCCGCTCCGGCGTGCGCGAGATCAACCTGATCGCCCAGGACTCGAGCCACTTCGGACGCGACCTCGGCTTGGCCGACGGGCCGGCCAGGCTGCTGGCCGGACTCGACGAGATCGAGGGCCTGCGCTGGATCCGCCTGCACTACCTGTACCCGAACACGGTCACGGCGTCGTTGATCGATGCGATGGCCCGCCTGCCGCGCGTGGTCAAGTACGTCGACCTGCCGCTCCAGCACGCGCACCCCGACACGCTGCGGCGGATGCGGCGCGGCGGCTCCGCCGAGTCGCACCTCGAGCTGCTCCGGCGCTTCCGCGACGCGATGCCCGGGGTCGCGATGCGCTCGACGCTGATCGTCGGGTTCCCCGGTGAGACCGAGCGGGAGTTCCGCGCGCTGGTCGATTTCGTCGAGGCCGCGCGCTTCGACCACCTCGGGGTGTTCACGTACTCGCACGAGGAGCGGACCCACGCCTTCGACCTCGCCGACGACGTTCCGGCGGAGGTCAAGCGGCAACGGCACGCTGCGCTGATGGAGTCCCAGCAACGCATCGTGCGGGAGCGCAACGCCGCGCTGATCGGCCGCGAGGTCGAGGTGCTGGTCGAGGGACCGCACCCCGAGACCGAGCACCTGCTGGTGGGGCGCATGAGCACCCAGGCGCTCGACGTGGACGGCCAGGTGCTGATCAACGACGGGGTCGCGGAGCCCGGCCGGTTCGTGCGCGTGGAGCTGACCGATACCGCGGGCTACGACCTGGTGGGTGGGATCCTTGGCCCCGCCTGAGGCGGCCCGCGGCCTGGCGCGGCTGAAGCTCTCGATCGGGACGTGCTTCGGCATCGGCCGGGCCCCGGTCGCTCCGGGAACGTTCGGGTCGCTGGCCGGCGTCGCGATCGGCTGGGCGCTGCTGCCCGCCGGCCGGCCGGCGCTGATCGCGGCCTGCCTGGTCTGCACCGCAATCGGGTTCTGGTCCGCCGGCGAGGCCGCGCGGCAGCTCGGGGCGCGGGATCCCGGGGCGGTGGTGATCGACGAGGTCGCCGGTCAGCTGGTCGCGATCGCGATCGTGCCCGGCGACCTGACCGTGCTGGCGCTCGCCTTCTTGCTGTTCCGCGTGTTCGACATCACGAAACCGTTTCCGGCGCGGCGACTCGAGGCGCTGCCCGGGGGGTCGGGTATCATGGCCGACGACCTCGTGGCCGGAGCGTATGCGGGCCTGCTGCTGCTGCTGCTGCTCGCGCTCGGCCTGCTTCCGGCCTGAGGAAACCGGATGCACGTCTACAACGGACTCGGCACGTATCCCGGACAAGCGCGCCCGGTGGTCGCGACGGTGGGCAACTACGACGGGGTCCATCGCGGCCATCAGAAGATCCTCCGTGGCGTGCTCGAGCGCTCGCGGGATCGGGCGCTGCGGTCGCTGCTGATCACCTTCGAGCCGCACCCGCTGGCGATCGTCGCCCCGGAGCGCCGGCCACCGCTGTTGATGACGCGCGGCCAGAAGCTCGACCACCTGGAAGCGCTCGGCCTGGACGCGGTGTTGATCCTGCCCTTCGACGCCCGGCTGGCCGCGCTGTCCGGCGAGGAGTTCTTTGGCGAGCTCGGGCGCCGCGGCGTGGCGCTGGCCGAGCTGCGGGTCGGCGAGAACTTCCGCTTCGGGCACGGGCGGAGCGGCGATCTGCCGCTGCTGCAGCGCATCGGGCGCGAGCTGGGCTTCGACGTCGACGCGGTCGCGCCGGAGCTGGTGGACGGTGAGCCGGTCTCCTCCTCGCGGGTCCGTGCGGCCGTGAGCGACGGCGACGTGGAGCGGGCGCAGCTTTTGCTCGGGCGGCCGTTCGAGCTGACCGGCGAGGTGGTCCGGGGCGACGGACGGGGTCGCGAGCTGCGCTGCCCGACGGCCAACCTCGCCGTGGACAACGAGCTGCTTCCGGGTGGCGGCGTGTACATCACCGAGACGACGGTGCTCGGCGCCCGCCACGCCTCGGTGACCAACGTCGGCGTGCGGCCGACCTTCGGCCGCGACGCGCTGACCGTCGAGACCCATCTGCTGGACTTCGAGGGCAACCTGCTGCGGAAACGGATCGCGGTGCGGTTCCTCGGCCGCCTGCGCGACGAGATGAAGTTCAACGGCATCGGAGAGCTCGCCGATCAGATCGCGCGCGACATCGCGGCGGCGACGGCGTTCTTCCACAACCAGCCGATCCGCGCCGGATGAACGCGCCGCGGGATCCCGGCCGGCGGTCCGGGGGCGGGCTGTTCTTGACCTTCGAGGGCATCGAGGGCTCGGGCAAGACCACGCAGCTGCGCCGGATCGCGTCGGCGCTGCGCCGGGCCGGGGCCCCGCCGGTCGTGACCCAGGAGCCCGGGGGGACGCCGCTCGGCGAGCGGCTACGCTCGCTGTTGCTGGCGCGCACGGGCCACGGGCCGACGCCGTTGGCCGAGCTGCTGCTCTACGTCGCCGACCGCGCGCAGCACCTGGAGCAGGTCGTGATCCCGGCGCTGCGCGCCGGCTCGGTGGTGCTGTGCGACCGCTACCTGGACGCCACGCTGGCCTACCAGGGGTACGCCCGGGGTCTCGATCCGGCGCTGATCGAGCGGCTGCACGCCGATCCCCCGCTGGACCTGCGGCCCGACCGGACCGTGCTGTTCGATCTCGAGCCGGCGGACGCGCTCCGCCGCGCCCGCGAGCGGAACCGCGAGCGCGGCACCGTTGACGCCGAGGGCCGTTTCGAGGCCGAGCCGCTGTCGTTCCACCGCCGGGTGCGCGAGGGTTATCTCACGCTGGCGCGCCGCGAGCCGCAGCGCTTCCGGGTCGTCGAGTCGGGCGGGTCCGAGGACGCCGTGGCCGGCCGCGTCACCGAGGCCCTGGCGGACCTGCTGCCGGCGCTGGGCGGGGACGCGGGGCCGTGAGCTTCGAGGGCCTCATCGGCCACCGTCGCGCGGTGGAGCAGCTCGGGCGCTCGCTGGAGCGGGGCCGGCTGCACCACGCGCTGCTGTTCCAGGGACCGCACGGGGTGGGCAAGCGCACGCTGGCCCGCGCGCTGGCCACCGAGCTGTTGTGCCGGGACGCGGACGACCCGGCCGTGGCGCGGAAACTCGTCGAGAACCACGCGCACCCGGACCTGCTGGTGGTGCGCCGGGTCTCGCGCAAGATCGACAAGCCGCCGGTCCCGATGGGCGACCTGTCGGAGGAGCAGGAGCTCGAGGCGCTGAGCAACAAGGAGCTCAGCACGCAGATCCGGGTGGTGCAGATCCGCGCGCTGATCGAGCATGCGGGCTTCACGCCGCGGCAGGCCTCGTGCCGCGTGTTCCTGGTCGACCCCGCCGACCGGATGAACCTGGCGGCGCAGAACGCGCTGCTCAAGACGCTGGAGGAGCCCCCGGGCCGGACGTTCCTGATGCTGCTGGCGGCCCGGCCGCACCTGCTGCTGCCCACCGTGCGCTCGCGCTGCTACGCGGTGCGGCTCGGGCCGCTGCCCGCGGTGGAGCTGGCGCGCGAGCTCGAGGCACGCGGGATGTCGCGCGGCGAGGCGGTGGCCCGGGCCAGCCTGTCCGGCGGACGGCCGGGCCGCGCGCTGAGCCTGGACGTCGAGGCGTTGCGCGAGCGCCGCGCGGAGATCGTCCAGGGGCTGGAGCGGCTGGCGCGCTCCCCGCTGGCCCTGGCGCGGCTGTCCGATCTGGTGGCTCCCGTCAGCGGCAAGACCGAGGCAGACTTCCTGGAAGGGCTCGACCTGGTCGAGGAGGCGTTGCGCGACGCCGCGCGGGTCGCCTGCGGGTTGCCCGGCGACTCGGCGATCGATCCCGAGCTGGCGGAGCGGCTCGACGGCATCGGCCGCGCGCTCGGCGCCGCGCGGGCCGCCGCCGTCGTCCGCTCGATCGAGCGGATCCGAAGCGACCTGCGGTTCAACATCAACCGCACCCTCGCCACGGAGAGCCTGCTCGCGGCGGTGGCCGGCGGGCCGCTGCCCTGAGGGCTCCTCAGGCGCGGTCGAGCCGCACCACGGTCTCGACGTGCGGCGTCTGTGGAAACAGGTCGACCGGGACCACCCGCCGCACCGCGTAGCCGCGTCCGACCAGTCGTCCCAGGTCTCGCGCCAGCGTCGCCGGGTCACACGACACGATCACGATCCGGCGCGCGGCGAGGCGCGCCACCGCGGTGCCCACGCCGCGCCCGAACCCGGTGCGCGGAGGGTTGGCGAGCAGCAGCTCCGGGGCTTTTCCGCCCTCGTCGCGGCGGAGGAACTCCCCCACGTCCGCCCGCAGCAGCTCGACCTCGAGCCCGGCGTCCGTGGCGGCGCGCGCGGCGCAGCGCAGCGCGTCGGCGTCGGCCTCGCAGAGTCGCACCCGGGCGCCGGTGCGGGCCAGCGCCAGGCCGAACACCCCGACGCCCGCGTACAGGTCGAGCACGCGCCGGCCGGTCACGGGCCCCGCCAGTTCGCGGACCAGCTCCACCAGTCGCTCGGCGGCCCGGGTGTTGATCTGGAAGAACGTCGCCGCCGGCAATCGGAACGCGGTGCCACCGAGCGTCTCGGCGAGCCACCCGCGTCCCGCCAGGCGCCGCGTGCGCGTCCCGCCCCGGCGGCCGGCGGAAGCCACCAGCCGCACCACGCCGACCAGCTCCGGGTGACGCGCCGTCAGGGTGCGCGCGATCGCTCGCGCGGCGGGGAACGGCTCGAGGCCACCCCGGAACGCCACCAGCAGCTCTCCCGTGGTCTCGGACCTGCGGATCACGATCCGGGGCTCGACGCGGGGGTCGTCGAGCCAGGGGTCGCGCGGCGCGTCCGGGCCCGACAGCAATTCGCGGCAGCTCGCCAGCACCGCGTCGGCCGAAGCGTGCTGGACCGCGCAGGACGGCACGTCCACGATCCCCGACGGCCGGCCGTGCAGCCCGAGCACCCGGCGGCCGGACTCGTCGCGACCGAGCGAGAATTCGACCTTGTTGCGGTACGCGAAAGGGTGCGGGGACGGCACGGGCTGCTCCACGGGCACTCCCTTCAGGCCGCCGATGCGCGCCAGGGCGTCCTCGACCAGGCGCCGCTTCCAGGTCCGCTGCGCGGGCTCCGCGAGCGGCATCCACGGGCATCCCCCGCAGCGCTCCTGGACCGGGCACGGCGGGTCTCGCCGCTCGGGGCCCGGCCGGAGCACCCGCGTCGCGCGGGCCTCGACCAGCCGCGGGCGCTGCCGGACCGGCTCGGCGACCAGGCGGTCTCCCGGGAGACCGCCCTCGACCAGCCAGACGCGGCCCTCGCGCCGGGCCACCCCCCGTCCCCCGGCGGCCAGCGCGGTGATTTCCAGCGTCGCGGAGCCCATATCGACCTTCCGGGACGGCACCACTACATCCTGGGGCCGCCGACATAGCGGCGCCGACATATTGTACTTTGCCCTTGACAATCCTTCTGGACCGGGGGTAGGGTGTCTCGGCCAGGCACGGACAACAGCGCCCGGTATGTCCGGGCTCGTTCGAGATGAGGGGGAATTTGAATCCAGGCCAGCCATCGTTTCGGGCCCTGCTCGCTCTCCCCGGCGGATTGCGACCCGACCTCGATGCTTCCGAACCGGTCCGCGAGGATCGGTTCCTCCCTCCTTACACCCGGGCCACCTCGGTGGTCGGGGTTCTCAATCAGCCCACCGCTGGAGTCTTGACCCGTGCTTGGGTGGTTTTTCACCGGGGAGAGCGACCAGGGCCCGAGGCCTGACACGATCGGTCCTCGAAAAGTCTTTTTTCGTCCTGTCTCCAAGCTTTACACCTCTTCGCGCCCGTCGTAGATTCCGGGTCACCCCGACAGGGGTTCCATGTTTTCGGGAACCGCACGAACGCCCGATGACCGGGGGGGAAACAATTCGGGCGATCGGGCGGCTCCATCGGCGGCCGGTTGCCCACCTCTCGCTCGCGAGAGTAACCGGAGGCCGGAGGGGGCGGTGGCTTGCCACCGCCCCGGTTTTTTTTGCACCGACGACGGCGCGCCCCGCCCCGTCTCAGAACCCGCGCAGGGCCTCCAGGTAGCCGCGCAGGTTGCGCAGCGTCTCCTCCAGCCGGTCGCCCCCGAACTTGATCAACAACTCGTCCGCGAGCACCAGCGCGACCATCGCCTCGCCGACGACGCCCGCCGCCACGATCGGAATGGTGTCCGTCCGCTCGCGCGTGGCCTCGAACGGCGCCTTGTCCACCAGGTCCGTGGAAGGCAGCGGCTTCGGCAGCGTGGCCAGCGGCTTGAGGAAGCCGCGGACGCGGACCGGCTCGCCGTTGGACATCCCGCCCTCGACACCCCCGGCGCGGTTGCTGGGACGGGTGAAGCGGCGGGTCTGCGCGTCGTAGTGGATCGGGTCGTGGTGCACGCTTCCGAACCGCTCGACGGCCTCGATGCCCTCCCCCACGCTGACCGCCTTGACGGCCTGGATCGACATCAGCGCGCCGCCCAGGCGGCCGTCCAGCCGGCGATCCCAGTGCACGTGGCTGCCGAGCCCCGGCGGCACGCCGCGCGCCAGCACCTCGAACACGCCCCCGACGCTGTCCCGCGCCTGGCGCGCCCGGTCGACCTCCTCGATCATCGCCCGGGTCAGCTCGGGGTCCGTGCAGCGCATCGGTGCGTCGTCGGGCAGCGCGAGCAACGCGTCGAACTCGCCCTGGCCCGGCTCCTCCGGGGCGCTGACGCCGCCCACCGCCAGGGTCCGGCTGGTGACCTCGATCCCGCAGGCCTCGAGCAGGCAGCGCGCCAGGGCGCCGGCGGCGGTGCGCGCCGCGGTTTCCCGCGCGCTCGATCGCTCGAGGATGTCCCGTGCATCGTGGGTCCCGTACTTGAGCGCCCCGGCCAGGTCGGCGTGCCCGGGGCGCGGTCGCGTGACCACGCGCGCGCGGTCCGGGTCGTCCGGCGCCCGTTCGGGGTCCATCGCCTCGGTCCAGTTGGTGAAGTCCCGGTTCCGGATGACCAGCGAGACCGGCGAGCCCAGCGTGCGGCCGAAGCGCAGCCCGCCCAGGATCTCCACCGCGTCCCGCTCGATCTTCATCCGCCCGCCCCGCCCGTGGCCGCCCATCCGTCGGCGCAGCTCGCGGTCGACGCGCTCCCGGTCCACGGGAATGCCGGCGGGCAGCCCCTCGACGATCACGGTCAGCGCCGGGCCGTGCGACTCGCCCGCAGTCAAGAACCGTAGCGGCATCTCGAGCTCCTCGTTCGGGGACCGGTTGCCTCACGATTATGACACCGATTCGATGTCATAATCCGCACTCCGGCCGCAAGCGACGCGGAGCTTTCCGATGGAAGTGCTGACCGCCGAACAGATGCGCAACGTGGATCGCCGCGCCATCGAGACGCTCGGCATCCCGAGCCTCGGCCTGATGGAGGCGGCCGGACGCGGCGTCGCCGAGCGGTTGCTCGAGCACTATCCGGACCTCGAACGCCGCGGGGTCGTGGTGCTGTGCGGCAAGGGCAACAACGGCGGCGACGGCCTGGTCGCGGCCCGCCACCTGCACGAGCGCGGGCTGCGACCGGCGGTGTTGCTGCTGGCCCGGGCCGGGCAGCTCTCCGGAGATGCCGCGGTCAACCTGGATGCGGCCCGCCAGGCCGGCGTCGCGGTGCAGGAGGTGCCCGACG
The DNA here is from genome assembly GCA_041629655.1 of Candidatus Polarisedimenticolaceae bacterium. Taxonomy (GTDB): domain Bacteria; phylum Acidobacteriota; class Polarisedimenticolia; order Polarisedimenticolales; family Polarisedimenticolaceae; genus JBFKMV01. The sequence goes on along the minus strand of JBFKMV010000001.1, from coordinate 56,187 downwards.
CGTCGGCCTGGGGCGAGGCCCGTGCGCGGTGGTCCGGCAATCCCGTGATCGTGGACGCGATCCTGGGCACCGGCGTGCGGGGAGGGGCGCGCGGCCTGGCGCGCACCGTGATCGAGCACCTCGCCGGACGCGACGCCACGGTGGTCGCGGTCGATCTGCCCTCCGGGCTCGACGCCGACAGCGGCAAGGTCGAGGGTGGGGTGCTGCGTGCCGAGCGGACGTACACCCTGTGCCGCCCGAAGCTGGCGCTGGTCTCCGGCCCGGCGGTGGATCGCGCCGGAATCGTCACGGTGGTGCCGATCGACATCCCGGACGAGGCCGTGCGCGCCGAGCGGCCGCGCGTGGAATGGACGGAGCCCGGCGATCTGGCCGGCCTGTTGCGGCCCCGCGGCGCCGACACGCACAAGGGCAGCTACGGGCACCTGCTGGCGGTCGCCGGCTCGAGGGGCAAGAGCGGCGCCGCCGTGCTGCTGGCGCGCGGGGCGTTACGGTCCGGGATCGGCCTGGTCACGGTGGCGACACCGGCCGGCGCGCAGGCGATCGTCGCCGCGCAGCAGGCCGAGATGATGGTCGAGGCGCTGCCCGAGACGACGGCGGGGGCGCTCGGCCGCAAATCGATCGCCCCGGCGTTGCGGCTGATCGACTCGCGCGACGCTCTGGCGATCGGGCCCGGCCTCGGCACCGCGGCGGAGACGCGCCAGGCGGTGATGGCGATCGTCCGGCGCGGCACCGTCGCGGCGGTGGTGGACGCCGACGGGCTCAACGCGTTCGCCGCCGGCGGTGCCCGGGCGATCGAGCGACTGGCCGCGACCCGCCGCCCGCTGGTGCTGACCCCGCACCCCGGCGAGGCCGCCCGGCTGCTCGATCGCGGTACCCGCGCCGTCCAGCGCGATCGCATCGCCGCCGCGCGCAAGCTCGCCCGGGCGACGCGGGCCGTCGTCGTGCTCAAGGGGCACCGCACGGTGGTGGCGGCGCCCTCGGGCCGCGTCGCGGTGAACTCGAGCGGGAACCCCGGCATGGCCACGGGCGGCACCGGCGACGTGCTGACCGGGATCGTCGGCAGCCTGCTGGCGCGCGGCCTGAAACCCTGGGACGCGGCCCGGCTCGCCGTCTACGCCCACGGCGCGGCGGGCGACCGAGCGGCCGCCGAACGCGGCCAGGAGGGGCTGATTGCGTCCGACCTGCTCGAGACACTACCTTTGGTCCTGGCCTCGCTCGTCGGGCCGGAGTGAACCGGATGGAAGACACGCGCCGCACCAGCTCGTCCGACCGCGCGCGCGCGCGCGCCGCGGCCAACGAGCCGCAGGCCCGCAACACGGTCTACTCGCTGAGCGAGGAGGAAACGGTCGAGATGGGCCGCAGCCTGGCCCAACGGCTCCGGGGCGGCGAGCTGATCCTGCTCGACGGCGACCTCGGCATGGGCAAGACGGCATTCACGCGCGGCCTCGCCGCCGGTCTCGGCGTGGCGCCCGAGGACGTCAACTCGCCCTCGTTCACGCTGGTCCAGGAGTACCTCGGCGGGCGGCTCGAGCTGTTCCACATCGATCTCTACCGCCTGGACGACCCCGAGGACTTCGCCTCGCTGGGCCTGGAGGAGATCCTCGCCAGCGGCGCCGTGGTGGTCGTCGAGTGGGGCGAGAAGCTGCCCCCGTACCACAAGCGCGACGCGATCACGGTCCGCTTCTACGACGCCGGCGAGGGCTCGCGCCGGATCGAGCTGCTGCCGGCCCCCGTGGATCCCCCGGTCCGCGGCGGCGACGCCTGAGCGGCGTTCAGTCCAGCTGGTAGTTCGGCGCTTCCTTGGTGATGATCACGTCGTGCACGTGCGACTCGCGCAGCCCCGCCGGGCTGATCCGTACGAACCGCGAATCGCGGCGTAGCGATTCCAGGTCGGCGCAGCCGGCGTAGCCCATCCCGGAGCGCAATCCGCCGACGAGCTGCTCGACCAGACCGGACAACGGGCCCTTGTACGGCACGCGCCCCTCGATGCCCTCCGGGACCAGCTTCCGCTCGTCGAACTCGTCCTGGAAGTAGCGGTCGCGGGAGCCGGCCTTCATCGCCCCGATCGAGCCCATCCCGCGGTACTCCTTGAACGTGCGCCCCTGGTACAGCACCGTCTCTCCCGGCGCCTCCTCGGTCCCCGCGAACAGGCTGCCGATCATCACCGACGAGGCCCCCGCCGCCAGCGCCTTGACCACGTCTCCGGAGAACTTGATCCCGCCGTCCGCCACCAGCGGCACGTCGGCGTCCTGGGCCGCGGCCCAGGCTTCGGAGATCGCGGTGAGCTGGGGCATCCCGGCGCCGCTGACGATCCGCGTCGTGCAGATGCTCCCCGGTCCCACGCCGACCTTGACCGCGTCGACGCCGCGCTCGATCAGCGCCAGCGTTCCCCCGGACGTCCCGACGTTGCCGGCGATGAGCTGGATCTCCGGATAGCGCTCGCGCAGCGTGGCAACCGTGTCCAGCACGCCGTCGCTGTGACCGTGGGCCGTGTCGACGACCAGGACGTCCACCTTGGCCTCGACCAGCGCCGCCGCCCGCTCCGTGGTGTCCCGGCCGATGCCGACCGCGGCCCCGACGCGGAGCCGCCCCAGCTCGTCCTTGCAGGCGTCGGGGTACTTGATCTGCTTCTGGATGTCCTTGACGGTGATCAAGCCTTTGAGCCGGTACTCCCGGTCGACCACCGGCAGCTTCTCGATCCGGTGCCGGTGCAGCAGCTCCTTGGCCTGCGGCAGCGTGGTCCCGGTCGGCACCGTGATCAGGTTCTCCGCCGTCATCAACGAGCGGATCGGCTCCTCGGTCGAGGTGCAGAACCTCAGGTCGCGGTTGGTCAGGATGCCGACGAGCTTTCCGGATTCGTCCGTGACCGGCAGCCCGCTGATCCGGTAGCGGCTCATCAGCTCCAGCGCCGCCGAGATCCGGTCGTCCGGGCGGACGGTGATCGGATCGACGATCATCCCCGACTCCGAGCGCTTGACCTTGTCCACCTCGCCGACCTGCTGCTCGACGGTGAGGTTCTTGTGGATCACCCCCAGCCCGCCCTCCTGGGCGATGGCGATCGCCAGGCGCGATTCGGTCACGGTATCCATCGCCGCCGAGACCAGCGGGATGTTGAGATGGATCTTGCGGGTCAGGCGGGTCCGCGTGCGGACCTGGCTCGGCAGCACCTTCGAGTGCGCCGGGACCAGCAGGACGTCGTCGAAGGTCAGCGCCTCGGTCAGGGGTCTCTCGAGCATCGGGTCCCTCCGGCCCAGCCGGAGGTGGCCGCGCGCACCGCCGGTTGGGGTGCGGGGCATTCTAGACGAAGGTTCCGGGGGACGCCCGGAGCGGCTCAGGAGGCGGCCTGGCGGGCGCCGCCGGCGCCGCAGCACTTCTTGAACTTCTTGCCCGAGCCGCAGGGACAGGGCTCGTTGCGACCGACCTTGGGCTTGCCGCGCTTGACGCTCTGCACCCCGCCGCGGGCCGCGACGCCGGCCGCCGACCGGGAGGCCGCCGCGAAGATCGCGTCCTGCTCGCGCCGGCGCCGCTCCTCCTCGCGGTCGCGCTCCTCGGAGGTCATCGGATCGAGCCGGAACAGGAACCGCACCGCGTCGGTTTCGATGCGCTCCTTCATCGAGCCGAACATCTCGAACGAGTCGCGCTTGTACTCGACCAGCGGGTCGCGCTGGCTGTAGGCCCGGAGGCCGATGCCCTCCTTGAGGTGGTCCATCGCCAGCAGGTGGTCCTTCCAGGCCGAGTCGATGATCTGCAGCAGGATGTGCCGCTCGTACTCCCGCATCATCTCCGGGCCGACCTTGTCCTCCTTGGCCTGGTAGCGCCCCCGCAGCCGCTCCCAGGCCGCGTCGGCGACCTGGTCCAGACCCAGCTCGGCGACCCGGATCCCCTCGCTCTCGGGGTCGGTCCCGTACTGGTGCAGGACGGCCTTGTGGAACCCCTCGACGTCCCAGTCGCCGGGGTCCTTGTGCACGGCGAGGTGATCCTCGACGAGGTAGTCGAGGATCTCGCGCGCCTTCTGCAGCACGTACTCGCGCTGCTCGGCGCCCTGCAGCAGCTCGCGGCGCAGGTTGTAGATCTCCTGCCGCTGCTTGTTGTTCACGTCGTCGTACTTCAGCAGGTGCTTGCGGATCTCGAAGTTGCGCTGCTCGACCTGCTTCTGGGCCCGCTCGACGGCCTTGCTGACCATCGGCGACTCGATCGGGACGTCCTCCTCCATGCCCAGGGTCTTCATCCAGCCCTTGAGGCGGTCGCTGGCAAAGATCCGCATCAGGTCGTCTTCCAGCGAGAGGAAGAACCGCGAGGCGCCGGGATCGCCCTGGCGGCCGGCGCGACCGCGCAGCTGGTTGTCGATGCGGCGCGCCTCGTGCCGCTCGGTGCCCAGGATGTACAGCCCGCCGGCCTCGACGACCTGGTCGTGCTCCCGCTTGCACCGCTCGCGCGCGCTCTTGAGCGCCGGCGCCCACGCGGCGGCCCACTCTTCGGCCGGCGTCTCGCCGGGTTTCAGGCCGCTCTCGATCAACTGCTCGCGGGCCAGGTGCTCCGGGTTGCCGCCGAGCAGGATGTCGGTCCCGCGGCCGGCCATGTTGGTCGCGATGGTGACCGCACCGATGCGGCCGGCCTGGGCCACGATCTCGGCTTCGCGCTCGTGGTACTTGGCGCTCAGCACCACGTGGCGCACGCCGCGCCGGCGCAGCGCCGCGGAGATCGTCTCGGACTTCTCGATCGAGACCGTGCCGACCAGCACCGGCTGGCCGTGCTCCTGCGCCTCCTTGATCTCCTCCACCGCGGCGCGCCACTTCTCCGGCTCGGTGCGATAGATCACGTCCGGGTGCTCGACCCGGATCAGCGGCCGGTTGGTCGGGATGACGATCACCTCGAGGTCGTAGATCTGGGAGAACTCGGCAGCCTCGGTATCGGCGGTGCCGGTCATCCCCGCCAGCTTGTCGTACATCCGGAAGTAGTTCTGGAACGTGATCGTGGCCAGCGTCTGGTTCTCGCGCTCGATCTTGACGCCTTCCTTGGCCTCGACCGCCTGGTGCAGCCCGTCGCTCCAGCGCCGGCCCGGCATCAGCCGGCCGGTGAACTCGTCGACGATCACGACCTGGCCGTCCTTGACCATGTAGTCGACGTCCTTCTTGAACAGCACGTGGGCCCGCAACGCCTGGTTGACGTGGTGCAGGATCTCCATGTGGGCGGGGTCGTAGAGGTTGTCGAGACCCAGCAGCTCCTGGCAGTGCTCCACGCCCTGCTCGGTCAGCGTGACCGACTTGGCCTTCTCGTCGACGACGTAGTCGCCGGTGTGCTCGAACTCGTACTGGTTGCCGCCCTGGATCACCGCGCCCTTGACCAGCTTGGGGATCATGCGGTTGAGCTTGTAGTACTTGTCGGTCGATTCCTCGGCCGGACCGCTGATGATCAGCGGCGTCCGCGCCTCGTCGACCAGGATCGAGTCGACCTCGTCCACGATCGCGTAGTGGAACAGTCGCTCGACCTCCTTGCCGTCCGGCCCTTGCGATTTCTTGGGGTAGATCCGGTGGACCCAGTCTTCGGGGCGGAACTTCATGTTGTCGCGCAGGTAATCGAACCCGAACTCGTTGTTCGTCCCGTAGGTGATGTCGCAGGCGTAGGCCTCGCGACGCTCGCGGTCCGGCATGTCGTGCTGGATCACCCCGACGGTCATGCCGAGGAACCTGTACAGCTGGCCCATCCACTCCGAGTCGCGGCGGGCCAGGTAGTCGTTGACCGTGACGATGTGCACGCCCTTGCCGGTCAGCGCGTTGAGGTAGGCGGGCAGCGTGGCCACGAGCGTCTTGCCCTCGCCCGTCTTCATCTCGGCGATGATCCCCTGGTGCAACACCATCCCGCCGATCAGCTGCACGTCGTAATGCCGCATCTCCAGCACGCGCACGCCGGCCTCGCGGACCACGGCGAACGTCTCCGGCAGCAGGTCCTCGAGCGTCTCGCCGTCCTGCAGTCGCGAGCGGAACTCGTCCTGCTTGGCCCGCAGCTGTTCGTCGGTCAGCGCCTGGATCGCGGGCTCCAGCTCGTTGATCCGCGCCACGGTCGGCAGGGCCTTCTTGACGAACCGCTCGTGCTTCGAACCGATGATCTTGGTCAGGATGGCGTTGAACATTCAGGCTCCCCGTGGACCCGGGATCACGGCCGGACAGGGCCGCGTGACAGCATGGCGATCTTGCTCAATATACCAGCCTCGCGCACCCCGCGCGAAACCGCCACGGATCAGCGCGAGGCCGCGGGACCGGTCCCCGTGCGGGGCTCGCCGGCGTCGGGTCCCGCGAGCGCCGCAAGGCCCGGCGGTTCCGGAATCCGCCGGTGGAACGCCGCGAACAGCAGCCGGTGCGCGGCGTACAGCAGCCCGCGGTCCAGCGCGGCGACGCGCGGCCGCAGCCGCAGCCGCCAGTGGATCCGTTCCAGCGCCGGATCGAGCCGCGAGGCCCCGTGCTGGACCAGCGACCAGAACCGGTCGTGCCAGGCCAGGCAGCGTCCGTAGAGCCGCGCCGGCCGACCGCGGACGTCGCGCCAGCCGGCCGGCTGCTCGACGGCCGTCACGCGGCCGACGACGTTGGCGGGATCCACCGGGGGATCGAGCCGCGGCACGCCGTCGCCGCGCGTGCGGTAGTACGACGGGCCGCGCGCGCCGCCGCCGCGGCCGAGCAGCCGGTGCACGACCAGCTCGGCACCCTGCCGGAACAGCAGCAGGTCGCCCGCACCGAGCCGCGCCGGCGAGAACTCGACGGCCAGGCGCTGGCCGGGGCGCAGCATCGGCAGCATGCTGACCCCCTGCACCCGGACCATCCCGCTGCCGCCGGAGCGCCCCAACAGCTCCACGGCCGCGTCCAGCATCGCATCGCTCAGGTCCGCCGGGGTCGTCTGCATCGGTTCAGCCCCCGTGACCATGGTCCCGGTCCGCGGGGCTGTCAAGACACAGGGGGCCGGAAGGAGCGGGGAGCGGGCTGAAAAACGCCCTGAAAAAAGTCAGCCCCCTCCAGGCCAGCGGGGGGGCAAGACCATCAGGCCTGGAGGGGGCTGGACACTGACCAGGAGGAGGTCATGTCGCGCCTCGGAGAAAAGCAAGCCCGATGCCAGGGCAGGAAGCTTTCAAAAACCATCAAATTCGGCCCGGCGCGGGGCTCCCCGCGTCCTCCCGGCGCCACACAGTGTCCCCGTGTGGACGTCATGCTGACGTGGGGCGGCATCGGGAATGCCTTTCTGGCGCCCGCCGGGCTACTCGGCCGAGACCTTCTCCTTTCGCGCCGCCGCCCCGGCGGCCTCGCGCAGGATGTTGCGCGCGATCACCAGCCGCTGGATCTGGTTGGTGCCCTCGTAGATCTGCGTGATCTTGGCGTCGCGCATGTACTTCTCGATCGGGTAGTCCTTGACGTAGCCGTAGCCGCCGAACAGCTGGACCGCGTCGGTGGTGACCTTCATGGCGACGTCGGTCGCCTTGAGCTTGCACATCGCCGACAGCTTGGTCAGGTTCTTGACTCCGGCGTCCGCGGCCCGCGCCGCGGTGTAGACCAGGTGCCGCGCCGCCTCGATCTCGGTCGCCATGTCGGCCAGCATCCACTGGATGCCCTGGAACGAGCTGATCGACTGCCCGAACTGCTGTCGGGCGCCCGTGTACTCGACCGCCAGCTCGAACGCGCCCTGGGCCAGCCCGAGCGCCTGGGCCGCCACGCCCGGCCGGGCCCGGTCGAGGGTCATCATGGCGTGTTTGAACCCGAGGCCCTCCGATCCGCCGAGCAGGTTGTCGCGCGGCACCCGGCAGTTGTCGAGGTGCAGCTCGACCACCGGCACGCAGCGGATCCCCATCTTGTCCTCGTGCTTGCCGACCTTGTAGCCCGGCGTGCCGGCCTCGACGACGATCCCGGAGATGCCGCGGGCACCCCGTCCGGGCTGGGTCACCGCGAAGATCGTGTTCAGCCCGGCGACGGCGCCGCCGGTGTTCCACTTCTTGAGCCCGTTGATCACGTAGTGCTCGCCGTCGAGCTCGGCCGTGGTCTGCATCGATCCGGCGTCAGAGCCGGCGTCTTTCTCGGACAACCCGAACGCGATCAGCGTGTCGCCCGAGGCGATCTGGGGCAGCCAGCGCCGCCGCTGCTCCTCGGTGCCGCCGACCAGGATCGGGAACGAGCCGAGGGCGTTGACCGCGTAGGCGACTCCCATCCCCCCGCAGGCGCGGGAGAACTGCTCGATCACCAGGCACAGATTGAGCACGCCGCCGCCCTCGCCGCCGTACTCCTCGGGGATCCACACGCCGCTCAGGCCGGCGTCCTTGATCGCCTGCTGGACCTCCCACGGGTAGGCCTGCTCCTGGTCGTACTTGGCCGCGACGGGGCGCATCGCGGTCTCGGCGACCTCGCGCGCCCGCTCGATGTACTCGATGTTCCTGGGGCTCAAAAGTTCCTTGGTCATGGGCGCCTCGTTTAGCCGGGAGCGTCCGCGCTCCGGGAGCCGGGATGGACGGTCACTCTACCATCCGTGGCGGGCGCTCTCCAAGCGGCGGACCGGACCCGGACGGTCCGGAGGCGGGCTCAGCGGGCGTATTCGACGGCCCGTGTCTCGCGGATGACCGTGATCTTGATCTTGCCCGGGTAGTCCATCTCGGACTGGATCCGCGAGGCCAGGTCGGTCGCCAGCAGCTCCACCCGGGCGTCGTCCAGGATCTTCGAGCGCGCGATGACCCGGATCTCGCGGCCGGCGTGAAGCGCGTAGGACTGCTCGACGCCGTCCATCGAGTTGGCCAGGTCCTCCAGCCGCTCGATCCGCTTGATGTACTCGGCCACGCTCTTGCGTCGCGCGCCGGGGCGGGCGCCGGACAGCGAGTCGGCCGCCGAGACCAGGACCGAGATCGGCGAGGTGTACTCGCAGTCCTCGTGGTGCGAGGCGATCGCGTTGACGACCACCTCGTCCTCGCCGTACTTCTGGCCGACCTCGGCGCCGATCTCGGGGTGGGTCCCCTCGCGCTCGTAGTCGATCGCCTTGCCGATGTCGTGGAGCAGGCCGGCGCGCCGGGCCAGGCTCTCGTCGAGCCTCAGCTCGGCGGCCATCATGCCGGTCAGGTAGGCGACCTCCTTGGAGTGCTGCAGCACGTTCTGGCCATACGAGGTGCGGTATCTCAGCCGGCCCAGCAGCTTGGTCATCTCCGGGTGCATGCCCTTGAGGCCGAGCTCCTTGAGCGCTTCCTGGCCCGCCTGCCGCATCTCCTCTTCGAGCCGGCGGCGGTTGCGCCGCGTCAGCTCGTCGATCCGGCGCGGGTGGATGTTGCCGTCCTTGACCAGGGTCTCCAGCACGCGGCGGGCCAGCTCGCGCCCGATCGGGTTGTAGCCGGACAGCGTGACGGAGTTGCTGTCCTCGTCGAGCAGCAGCTGGATGCCGGTGGCCTTCTCGAAGGCGCGGATGTTCTTGCCCTCCTGGCCGATGATCCGGCCCTTGAGGTCGCTGCCCTGCGGCAACGCGAACTGGCTGATCGTCCGCTCCGCGCTGAAGTCCGACGCCGCGCGCTCCACGGCCAGGGCGATGATCTTGACCGCCTCGGCCTCGGCGTTGCGCTGGGCCTCGTCCTTGATCTCCTTGATCATCCCGGCGGCCTCGTAGCGGGTCTTGGCCTTGAGGTTGTCGAGCAGCTGGCGGCGCGCCTCGTCCTGGGTCATCGCCGCGACCTTCTCCAGCCGGCTGTTCTGCTCGGCGATCAGCCGCTCCACCTCCTGGTGCTGCTCCTCGAGCTGTTTGTCGCGGCCGTCGAGCGTTTGCTGCGCCCGCTCGAGCTCCTGGTTGCGGGCCTGGAGCGCGGTCTCGGCCTCCTCGAGCGCCCGCCGCGCGGCCTTGATGTCGCGGTCGCGTTTCTGAAGCTGACGCTTGCGGTTGCGGAAATCGCGGTCGGCGCGGTTCTTCTGCTGCAGGATCTCCTGGCGGGCCTCGAGCACCTTGGCGCGCCGCACCTTGTCCGCGGCGCGCTCCGCGTTCCGGACCACCTCTTCCGATCGCGCGCGGGCCGCTTCCAGGCTCCGGCGGCCGAAGCGGTTGTTCAGGAACCAGCCCAGGGCCGCGCCGAGCAGCAGCGCGCCCCCTGCGGCCAGCCAGGTCAGGACCGATCCGTTCATGCTCCGCAATCTACCACCGCTCCGGGGGCCGGCCAAACAACGTGGCCGCGGGCCGGGTCAGACCGGGCCGGGGCGGGAGGCGGACCCGAGCACCCGTTTGCGCAGGCGCAGCGCGCGCGGCGTGACCTCGGCGATCTCGTCGTCGCGCAGGAAGGCCAGCGCCTGCTCGAGACTCATCGTCCGGGGCGGGATCAACCGCACCTCCCGCCCCCCGGGCGCCGCGCCGGTCGGGCGGAGCTTGGTGATGTTGACCTCGAGATCGTTGGCGCGCGAGTTCTCGCCCACGATCATTCCCGCATAGACCTGGTCCCCCGGCGCGACGAACAACGTCCCGCGGTGCTGCAGGTGGTCGATCGCGTGGACCGTGCACCGTCCGGGCCGGTCGGCCACCAGCACGCCGGTGCTGCGGCCCGGGACCTCACCCGTGGACGGCGCCCAGCCGTCGAACTCGTGACTCATGATCCCGGTCCCGCGCGTGTCGCTGAGGAATTCGGAGCGGAAGCCGATCAGGCCCAGCGCCGGGATGCGGTACTCCATCCGTACGCGACCCGTGCCGTGGTTGACCATCCGGCCCAGCCGGCCGCCGCGCGCCTCGACGCGGTGCGCGACGATGCTACCGAGCTGCTCGGGGAGGTCGAGCACCAGCCGTTCCATCGGCACCAGGTCCCCGTCCTCGCCGCGGCGGGTGTCCGCCGCAGGGCGGCCGACCGACATCTCGAATCCCTCGCGGCGCATCATCTCGAGCAGGATCGCGATCTGCAGCTCGCCGCGGGCGGCCAGGCGGAAGGTGTCCGAGGATTCGGTCTCCTCGACGCGGATCGTCACGTTGGTCAGGATCTCGGTCCACAGGCGCTCGCGCAGCTTGTCGGCCGAGACGTGCTCGCCGTCGAGGCTGGCCATCGGCGAATCGTTGACGCCGAGCAGGACCGAGATGACGGGCTCGCCGACCCGGATCGGGGGTAGCGGACGCGGGTCCTCGGGGTCGCTCAGCGTCTCCCCGATCTGGAGCTGCTCCACGCCGTTGATCTCGACGATGTCGCCCGGCCCGGCCCGCTCCAGCTCCACCCGGCGCAGGCCGTCGTGGCCGTAGATTCCCGCCACCCGGGCCGGCACGGCGTCGCCGTCCAGCCGGCAATGGCTCACGCGCGCGCCCCGGGTGAGCGAGCCGTGGAACACCCGGCCGATCGCCAGCCGCCCGAGGAAGTCGTCGTAGCTGCGGCTACAGATCAGCAGCTGCAACGGCGCCTCGTCGTCGTAAGCCGGCGGGGGGACGGTCTCGCGCAAGTGTTCCAGCAGCCCGACCAGGGGCTGCTCGGCCTGCTGCGGGTCGGCGCGGTACAGGCCCTGGAGCGCGTTGCAGAAGAAGATTGGAAAGCGCTGCTGGGCCTCGCTAGCATCGAGATCGATGAACGTCTCGCGGATCTCTTCGAGCACCTCCGCCGGGCGACTGCCCGGCAGGTCGATCTTGTTCAGCACCACCAGCGGGGCCAGGCCGGCCTCGAGCGCCTTGCGCAGCGCGAACCGGGTCGGAGGCGCGGGCCCCTCGCAGGCGTCGACGATCAGCACCACCCCGTCCGCCATGCGGAACACGCGCTGGGCCCGGTCGCCGGGGTCGGCCTGGCCGGGCGCATCGAGGATGTTGAAGCGCGTGCCGCGGTACTCGAACGAGACAAGCGGCGGCATCACGTTGATCGCCTTCTCGCGTTCCAGGTCGACTCGCGAGGCGAGATCGCCGGCGGCGCCGTCGCTCTCGGCGAGCAGCCGGCTCTGCCACAGCAGGGCGTCGACCAGGGTGGTCTTGCCGTGGTCCACGTGCGCGATGATCGCCAGGTTCCGGATGTCGTCGCGCGTCCGCTCCGCCATGGTGCTCGCTCGTCGTCGATCGGGGTCCGGACGGGTCGGGCCTCGCGTCGGGCGCCGATCGGCAAAGGGACCGAGGGCCGGCCCGCGGCCGTCGAACCGCCGAGGTTAACACGTACCCGGTGGTGACTCAATGAAGAACGCCGGGAATGCCTCGTCCGATCCGGCGGTTTCCGGTTCCCGCGCGTCTGTGCTCGAAGGGAGGCCGATGGCCAGGCAGTTGCAGACCGAAGAACCGAGCTCGGCCTCGTCCCGCTCGCGTTGGATCCGGAAGGCGCTGGCCTACGTCCCCCACGTCGCCCGCCGCTTCAGCGGATGCGGGCTGCCCTTCGACGAGCTGCTGTCGGCCGGCAACCTCGGGCTCGTCGAGGCCTCGCTGCGCTACCAGCCCTCGCGGAAGGTCAAGTTCGTGACCTACGCCGACTGGTGGATCCGGAAGTCGATCCTCAAGGCGCTGGAGGAGCAGTCCGGCGCGGTTCGCATCCCACGCTACCGCCAGGAGCAGCTGCGGCACCTCAACGAGGCCCGGCGGGCCTGGCGGCGGCGGCACCTCCGCGACCCCACCGCCGACGAGCTGGCGGCAGAGACGGGGCGGTCCCGGGCCGACGTGGCCCGCTTGCTGCGGATCGGCCAGAGCCCGATCTCGATCGAGGAGAGCTCGCTGCCCGGGGGAACCCGGCCGTTGCGCGACGCGCTGGTGGCCAGCGACATGCCGGGTCCCCAGGACGCCGCGATCCGGCGCGATCTGGGCCGGCACCTGCACGGGCTGATGGGCGCGTTGAACGCCAAGCAGCTCGAGGTCCTGCTGCTGCGGTTCGGGTTCAACGGGCAGGAGCCGATGACGTTGCGGCAGATCGGACGCCGGCTCGGGATCAGCCGCGAGCGGGTGCGACAGCTCGAACGGCGGGCGCTGATCGAGCTCCGCAACTCCCTGGCGAGCGAGCCCGAGTGACCGCTAGACTCTCGCCATGGTCAAGGACGAGGAGTACGACCGCGTCGAGGCGGCCTACGACGCGCTCGACCGCGGCGATCCCGAGAACGCACTGCGCCTGATCCGCGAGGCGGACGACGGTGACGACCCGGTGCTGCGGTTCCTCGAGGGGGTCGCGCTGCTGGACCTCGACCGCGCCGGCGACGCCGTCGAGCCGCTCCGGCAGGCCGTGGCCGCCGATCCCGACGACCCGGAGTTCCGGTCCCGCCTGGCCCTGGCGCTCTACCACGTCGTGAAGCCCGACGAGGCGCTGCCCCACGCGCGGGCGGCGGTCGAGGCGGACGAGGGCTTCGCCTTCGCGCACGAGGTGCTGGGGCTGGTGCTCGAGCTGCGCGGCGAGCTGGACCACGCCGACCGCGAATTGGCGCGCGCCGCCGAGCTGGATCCGGAGGGCTGCCCGCCGGCGCGGCGCCTGACCCGCGAGGCCTTCGAGCGGTGCGTGCAGGACGCCGCCGCGCGCCTGCCGGAGACCTTCCGGCGGCATCTCGACGACGTGGCGGTCAGCGTCGAGCCGGTGCCCCCGCTGGAGGTCCTGACGGCCGACGAGCCGCCGCTGGGTCCCGACCTGCTGGGACTGTTCGTCGGCGTGGCCCTGGACCAGCAGACCCACTTCTCGCCGGGCGGCGAGCTACCGCCGCGGATCTACCTGTTCCAGCGCAACCTCGAGCGGCAAGCCGAGGATCCGGAGGACCTCGAGGAGCAGATCGCGATCACGCTGTACCACGAGCTGGGACACTACCTGGGTCTCGACGAGGCCGAGCTCGCGGACATCGACCTGGCCTGACCGCGGGCGCTCACGAACCGGGCGGCGGCGGACCCTCCGGCCCCTCGATCCACACCGCGCCGCCCTCGAAGTGCTCGCGCTTCCAGATCGGCACCGTGCGCTTGAGGGTGTCGATCACGAACCGGCAGGCCTCGAGCGCCGGAGCGCGGTGGGGCGCGCTGACCGCGATGCCCACCGAGGCCTCGCCGATCTCGACCCGTCCCGTGCGGTGGATCACGGCGACGCGCGAGATCGTGAACTTGCCGGTCGCCTCGTGCACGATCCGCTCCAGCTCGGATTCGGCCATGCCCTCGTACGACTGGTACTCGAGATACAGCACGCGGCGCTCGCGGTTGAGGTTCCGCACCGTGCCCAGGAACAGCGCCACCGCGCCGTCGCCGTCGCCGCGCACGGCCGCGATCAGCTCGGCGGTCTCGATCGGTGCGGTTTGCAGCCGGATCATCGCCGGCCGCCTCACCCGCCGCTGACCGGCGGCAGGAACGCCACCTCGGCGACTCCGGCCAGCGGAGTGCTCCAGCTGGCGTAGACCCGGTCGCAGGCGACCATCGGCCGGTAGTCCATGCCCCGCAGGCCGGCGTGCCGCTCGGCCAGGGCCGTCCACAGCTGGGCGACGTCGGCGCCTTCGGCGATCTCGATCTCCTCGCTGACCGTACCCGTCAGATCGGTCAGCGAGGCGAAGAAGCGCACGCGCAGCTTCATCGATCACTCCCCGCGGCGGGCCGCGACCAGCGCGGCGGCGCGTCGCATGACCTCCTGCATCACGTCGTCCAGCTTGCCGTCGGTCACGATTCCGGACGCGTTGCGATGGCCGCCGCCGCCGAACTCGAGCGCCAGCTGGTGGACGTCCGTGTCGCCCTTGGAACGCAGCGAGACCTTGACCCGCCGACCCGGCAGCTCGCGAAACAACAAGGCGATCCACACGCCGTCCAGCGCGAGCAACGGCGTCGTCATCTCGGAGGTGTCGACCCCGCGTGCTCCGCACGAGTCGATCATCGCGTGCGTGATCCGCACCGCCACGACCGAGCCGTCGTCCGTCGTGCGCAGGTCGGCCAGCGCCCGCCCCAGCAGGCGCGTGTAGGCGACCGAGTTGCGCTCGTAGATCTCCTGGTAGCAGCGGGCCGGCTCGACCCCCAGCTGCAGCAGCTGCGCCGCGATGGCATGGCCCTGCGCGTTGGTGGAGTTGAAGCGGAAGAAGCCCGTGTCGGTCGCGATCCCGACGTACAGCGCCCGAGCCGCCGGCAGGTCCGGTTGCCAGCCCACCTCGGCCAGCAGCTCGTGGACCATCGCCGCGGTGGCGCAGGCCGAGCGGTCGAGGATGTTCTCGGCCCACGGCGTGCCGCGGGTGGGATGGTGGTCGATGCAGAGCGTCTTGGACGCCACGCCCAGCAGCGGCTGCTCCATGCGCCCCAGCCGGTCGGGCGCGGAGTTGTCGAGCAGGATCACCCGCTCGGCCGCGGCCAGCGGCGCGTCGTGCTGCGCGGGCTCGTAGGCCTCCGACGCCAGGTCGGCGTTCTCGAGGAACTTCAGGTTGGGCGGAGCCGCATCCTGCGCGATCATCCGCACGGCGGCGCCCCGCGAGCGCAGGAACCACGCCAGCCCGATCATCGAGCCGATCGCGTCCCCGTCGGGGTTGATGTGCGTCGTCAGCACGAACGGTCCGCGCTGCCCGAGCAGCCGGCGGAACAACGCGTGACCCTCGGGCCCGATCACGGCTCGACCCCGCGGGGGCCGCCGTACGGCCCCGCGCCGGCGCGACCCTCACGGTAGGCCCGCGCGCTGGCGATGTAGGTGTCGACCCCGTCGCCGAAGCGCTGCCCGAGCTTCTCGCCGACCTTGCCGATCACGCGGGCCGGCACGCCGGCCGCGATGGCGCCGGCCGGCACCGTGAACCCCTCGCGCACCACCGCGCCGGCCGCCACCAGCGCTCCGCGCTCGACCCGCGCGCCGCTCAACACGACCGCCCCCATGCCGATCACGGCCTGGTCCTCGACCACGCAGCCGTGGATCACCGCGCGGTGCCCGATCGTGACCCGCCGCCCGATCCGCACCGGACATCCCTCGTCGACGTGGAGCGTGGAGAGGTCCTGGACGTTGGTCGCTTCGCCGACTTCGATCGGCTCGAGGTCTCCGCGCAGCACGCAGCCGTACCACACCGATGCGTGCGGTCCCAGGCTGACCCGCCCGACCAGCACGGCGTTCGGCGCCACCCAGCTCGACTCGTCGAGCGAGAGTCGGGTGGCGTAGGGACGACCCGCATCGTCGGGCCTGCCGGGTTGCGTGCCGCGCGTGGCCATGCTTGCTCCGAGATGACGAACCGAACGCAACCGGGGCGATCGGACTGAAAAAGCCGACCAGACTAACGCCGCCGTGGGGGGCTGTCAAGCCACAGCCGCCGCCTCACGCGGAGGAGGCGGGCCGGTCCAGCAACGCCT
The DNA here is from genome assembly GCA_041629655.1 of Candidatus Polarisedimenticolaceae bacterium. Lineage (GTDB taxonomy): Bacteria > Acidobacteriota > Polarisedimenticolia > Polarisedimenticolales > Polarisedimenticolaceae > JBFKMV01. Next base: position 39,999 of record JBFKMV010000001.1, on the reverse strand, counting down.
TCAGGATCATGGCCTGATAGTACGCGTCGTAGTCGGCGCGGTGCACGCGCGCCGGGTCCTGCGGCGGCAGCGCCAGCAGCTCGGCCAGCGACTCCTTCGAGGTCGCCGTCCACGGAACGCGCAGCACGCCCATCGCCAGGCTCTTGGTGTCGATGCCCTTGTACCCGAAGGGATTGTCGAGCTTGAAGTGCGCGTAGTAGTAAGCGATGTAGGCCCAGTCGAAGACCGCGTTGTGCCCGACGAACACCGGCGTCTCGGCGGATCCGGAGTTCTCGCGGCGCACCCACTCGGTCAGCCGCCGCATCGCCTCGACCGGCTCCTCGCCCTCGCGCCGCAGGCGCTCCGCATCCAGCCCGCACACGGCCATCGCCGCGCGGTCGAACCCCGCGAAGACCGGCTTCAGCTCGACGTAGAACGAGTTGCCCAGCACGTGGTGGTTGCTCTGCGGACGCACCACCGTCGCCCCGATGGACAACAGGTTGTACAGCGGCGGAAGCGGCCCGGAGGCCTCGCAGTCGAGGCAGATGTAGACCATCGGGTGCCAGCCTAGAACGTTTCGCGCGTGGTGACCAGGAATTGCGTCTTTTCGATCGAGCGGTCGCCGTTGAGCGGAAATGCCACGTCGACATGCACCATCGCCGCCGACGCCGAGCGGCTGGAACCGATCCGCAGGCCGAAGCCGACATCCTTGTAGACCCGGTCATCGCCGTCCGGCGATCCGGCAAACCACGAGCGGCCGGCGTCGAAGAACACCGCGGCGCCCACGTGCAGCAGCCGGAACACGTGCCAGTCGGTGTAGAACCGTTGCTCGAGCGTGAGCAGCAGGCGGCGGTCTCCGGGCAGGAAACGGAGCGGAAAGCCGCGCAGGCCGGTGTCGCCGCCGAGCAGCAGCTGGTTCTCGCGGTCGAGCCGCCGCACCGCGTCGGCCCCGGCCTCGACGAAGAACACGTGCCGGCCGAAATCGCGCAGGTAGTACTGCACCGATCCGCCGACGCGCAGGTTCTCGCCGCGGCCGCCGGCGAAGCGGCCCGAGGCGTGCAGCCGCCCCCGCACGATCTGCCCCTCGGCCGGGCTGGCGCCGACGGCATACGACACGCCGAACAGGGCGCGGTCGCGGTCGGCGCCCAGCGTCGTCGTCGACCAGCCGACCCAGCCGCGCAGCTCCTGGCCGAGGTTGAGATCCTCGGTGCGCTGGATCCGGTCCAGGTCGTGCGCCTCGATGAAACCGTCCTTGATCCACTCCACGCCGAGCCACGGATAGACCAGCTCGCGAGGCGGCGGGAGCGGCTCGATCGTCCGCCCCGGAATCTCGGCGTAGCGATCGCGTTGGTATCCCAGCCCGGCCTTCCAGCGCCGCGTCGTCCGGCCGGCGTGCCCCGCCGAGCCGCCGTAGTACCACGAATAGTGCTCGCGGCGGTGGCGGAACTCGTCGAAGATCTCGCCACGGTCGTAGAGCGGCTCCACGCGGTCGTCCTGCTCGAGGCCCAGCTCGCTGCCCCAGCGGGCGTCGAGCGCGTAGAACGGCCGCCCCAGGCCGAACTGCTTGGTGTTGCCGTCGGTGTTGTCGGAGTACTGCAGGAACAGCTCGACGCGATGACCGCGGATGTTGGGGTCGCGGAACCGGTAGGTCAGGGAGCTGCGGTCCACGTCGGAGGTCCGCCGGACCAGCACCTCCTTGCCCGTGCCCAGGAAATTGGAGTCCTTGACCCCGAAGCGCGTCGAGTTCTCGCCGCCGCTGCGCGAAAAGCCCACCCCGACGCGGAGCGTCCAGACGTCCCGGGTCACGACCTCGACGTCGACCGTGTTGTCCTCGTAACGCACCGGCTCGATGCTGGCGTCGTAGAGGTAGCTGGTCGAGCGCAGGATCCGCTCCGATTCCTGGAGCACCCGGCGCGAGAACAGGTCGCCGCTGCGGAACAACAGCAGGCGCCGGATCACTCCCTGGCGCGTGGTGCGGTGCAGGCGGTTGGCCGCGCGGAACAGCCGGTTGTCCTCGCCGGGCTGCTCGGGGTCGAAGATGTTGCCGCTGCGGATCAGGATCTCGCCGATCACGGCGCCGTTGGCCTCGAGCACGGCGTCGCCCGGGACGGCGGCGCGGGCCGCGACCTCGGGCGCGGGCGCCGCGGGGACCTCGGCGTCCGCCGACTCGGACGAGGCCCTGGCGGCGGTCGACGCCACCAGCAGGATCGCCGGGACGAGAACCCGGCGGATCGGATGGGCGGGCTCGGCTCTCATCGCATTTACAATACGGCCGGTCGGCGTCGGATGCCCGTGGCCCGGGTAACCGGCCGCCGACCGGAGGTTTCGATGCTGCCGAGGGCGGACGACCCGGCCCGCCGACGCGGGGCCGGCCGGTGAGCGGAAAGGTCCGGACCGGGCTCGACCGGCTGCTCGAAGCCGGTCCCGAGCTGGCCGGTCTCCGCGCGGGCGCACGGGTCGCGCTGCTGGCCCATCCGGCCTCGGTGGATCGCCGGGCGCATCACGCCGTCGAGCGCCTGGTCGCCGACCCGCGGCTCCGCCTGGTCCGGTTGCTGGCCCCCGAGCACGGGCTGTTCGGCGAGGCCCAGGACATGGAGGCCGTCGATCACGGCGCGGACGCGGTCTCGGGGCTGCCGGTGTTCAGCCTGTACGGCCACGACGCCGCGTCGCTGCGCCCGCGGCCCGAGCACCTGGAGGGCCTCGACGCGGTGCTGTGCGACCTCCAGGACGTCGGCTCCCGCTACTACACCTTCGTGTACACGATCGCGTTCGTGATGGAGGCGTGCCGCGAGGCCGGGCTTCCGGTGGTGGTGCTGGACCGGCCGAACCCGATCGGCGGGTTGGCCGTCGAGGGCCCGGTGCTGGAGCCGGAGCTGGCCTCGTTCGTCGGCTGGTACCCGCTGCCGGTCCGCCACGCGATGACGGTCGGCGAGCTGGTCCGGCTGTTCGCCGCGGAGTTCGGCGCACGGTGCGACCTGCGCGTGGTGCCGATGACCGGCTGGCGCCGCGCGATGCACTTCGGCGAGACGGGCCTGCCCTGGGTGCCGCCGTCACCCAACATGCCGTCCCCGGCGACGGCGCTGGTCTACCCCGGCGGATGCCTGGTCGAGGGCACCAACCTCTCCGAGGGCCGGGGCACGACGGTGCCGTTCGAGCTGGTCGGGGCACCCTGGATCCGGCCCCGCGAGCTGACCGAGGCGCTGCGCGCCGCGGCGCCGCCCGGCGCCGCGTTCCGCGCGGCGAGCTTCCGGCCGATGTTCCAGAAGCACCGCGGCCGGGTCTGTCACGGGGTCCAGGTCATCCCGGCCGGTCGCGAGGCGTTCCGGCCCTTCGCGACCTACCTCACGCTGCTGCGGGAAGCGTTGCGGCACGACCGCGACGCGTTCGACTGGCGACGCGAGGCGTACGAGTTCGAGACCGAGCGGCTCGCGATCGACCTGCTGCTCGGTCGGCGCGGGCTGCGCGAGATGCTGGAGGGGCGCGCTCCGCTCGACGAGCTGGAAGCAACGTGGCGCCCCGGCCTCGAGCAGTTCCGCGCGCTGCGCGAGCGCTTCCTGCTGTACCGCGACTGAACAAAAAAAAGCCGGTGCGGTTCGCGTCGCGCGACCCGCACCGGCCGTGGGCCTCTTGGTGGCGGCGGGGGGGGAACCGCCGCCAGCTCAGGCTCCCCTCGATCCGGCATTCGCAAGCGGGGAAGCGGTGCCGGACCGCATCCTCGACGGGGAAAATGTACGTCCGCGCGCGGGCGGCGGGAAGGCCTCCCGGGGAGATCTAGCGGACGCGGCAGCCGCAAAACGCGCGGGCCGGCGTCACTCGGCCAGATCGGCTTCCGGCCACCGCAGCACGTCGGCGCCGGGGTCCCGCGTGGCGGCGTCCAGGGCCCGGACCAGCGGTCGCAGCGTACGGACCATCCGGCCCAGCGCGGCAAAGCTGCGACCCTCGCTGCTGTCCGGCTTCTCCCCGAACAGCTGCTCCCAGGTCGAGCGCGGCCGCGGCAGCAGCTTGAGCCGGATCCGCGCTTCGGGGTCGATGCCGGCGGCCTCCCTGGCCAGGCGGATCGCGACCGGGAAGCCTCCCAGCTCGTCGACCAGCCCCAGCTCCAGGGCCTGCTCGCCGGTCCAGACCCGGCCGCGGGCGATCTCGAGCACCGTGTCGCGCTCCAGACCTCGGCCCTCGGCCACCTTGGTCGTGAAGTCCTCGTAGACCCGGTCCAGGAAGGCCTGGAAGCGCCGGTACTCGTCCGGGCCGTAGTCGGTCTGGCTCGACCACATCGAGGCGTTGCGGCTCGACGCCACCCCGTCGTAGCTCAGCCCGATCTTGCCCCACATCTCGGCGGTCAGCAGCTTGCCGCCGTAGACGCCGATCGATCCGGTGATCGTGGCCGGCTGGGCCACGATCTTGTCCGCCGACATCGACACGAAGTAACCGCCCGAGGCGGCCAGCTCGCCCATCGAGACGATCACCGGCTTGCCGGCCTCGCGCGCGCGGACCGTCTCGCGCCAGATCGTGTCGGAAGCCACGTAGGAGCCGCCGGGGCTGTCGACGCGGAACACGATCGCCTTGACCCGCTCGTCGTCGATCGCCTGGCGGAACGCGGCGCTGACCGTGTCGGCGCCCATGGCGCTCTCGCCGACCAGCGGGTCGTAGCCGCTCGCGCCGCGCACCACCGCGCCGACGCCGTAGATCAGCGCGATCGTGTCGCCGCGCTGGTGGGGCCGGCCCGCGCGCTGGAGGTACTTCGACAGGTACAGCAGGCGCGCGCGCTCGCCCGCCTGCTCCCTGACCCGGGCGTAGACCTCGTCGCGATACTTGAGGCCGGTGACCAGTCCCGCATCCACCGCCTCCTGGCCCAGGAACGGCCCGCGATCGATCAACTGGCGGATCTCCGCCTCCTCGACCCCGCGGGCCTCGGCGAGACCGCGCACCATCTGCGAGAACCGGGAGTCCAGCAGCGACTGCATCGCCTGGCGGTGCGCGGGCGTGTAGCGCTTCTCGGTCAGGCTGTTCATCGCGTTCTTGTATTCGTGGCGCTGGTCCATGCGCGGCTTGACCCCGAGCTTGTCCAGGGTCCCGCGCAGGAACATGCTCTCGTAGCGGAAGCCCGTCAGCCCGATGTCGCCGGACGGCTGCAGGTAGATCTCGTCGAAGGCGCTGGCCAGGTAGTAGGCGCCGTTGCCGGGTCCGAACTCGCCGAACGTCTCGGCGTAGGCAACGGCGGGCTTGCCCGACTCGCGAAAGCGCAGCACGGCGTCGCGGATCTCCTGGAGCTGGGCCAGCCCGATCGGGGCGGCGCCGACGCGCGCCACCAGCGCGACCACCCGGTCGTCGTCGGACGCCCGCTCGAGCGCCTCGACCACGTCCCGCAGCGTGGCCGGCGGATCCTCGAGCAGATCGCCGAACGGCGTTTCGGGAGCGTGCTCGACCAGCGCGCTCTCGAAGTTGGCCTCGAGGATCGTCTTGCCGGGGACGCGCGGCTTGGCCAGTTGGGACAGCAGGCCGAACCCGGCGACGAAGAACAACGCGAGCAGCGCCAGGGCGCCGATCACCGCCAGGGAACCCACCACGAACTTCTTCATCAGCGACTCCTGTGAGCGGGGCCCGCCCGCGTCCCCGCGGGTCCGAATACGCGAGGCCTCCGGACGTGTTTCAGGCAAGCCGGGAGCCGGGGGGCACCCGGAGATTCTACCAGCCGCAGAAATCGAGACCAGACAGGGACTTGGCCGGACGACGCCCGCCGGCGCCGGCAGGCCGGAGGTGGACGCCCGGCGGGTCTGAGCGTACAGTATCCGGGATCCTGGGTAACGTGAAGGTGGAGGCAACCCGGCGCAAGATCGAGCGCATCCTGCGCGAGCGGTTCGATCCGCTCGTGCTCGAGCTTCGTGACGAGAGCGACCGGCACGTCGGACACCGCGGGGCGACCTCCGGTGGCGGCCACTATCACGTGACCCTGGTTTCGCGGGAGTTCGAGGGCCGCACGTTGCTCGAGCAGCACCGGGCGGTCAACCAGGCTCTCGCCGGGATGTTCGGTAGGGAGATACACGCGCTCGCACTGAAAACGTCGGCCCCCCCGCGCCCGCCGCGCTGAAAACGCGGTCCGGCGTGACGGCCGCTCAGGAACGGAGGCACCACCCATGTCCGTCGCTCGCATTCTGACCGTCGTCCTGATCGCCGGCGCCCTGACGCTGGTCTGGGCGGCCCCCAAGGACTCCAAGGACGCCGAGATCGCCCGGCTCGAACAGCGTGTGGCGGCGCTCGAACAGGCGATCCAGAAGGGGTTCGGCGACCTGTCCAAGCAGATGAACGAGAAGTTCGCGGCGCTGGAGAAGCAGATCGAGGTCGCCGGCCGCAGCGAGGCGGAGCGGGAACGGCTCGCCAGCCAGAAGTACGGCCAGGTCAACAAGCTCGTGGCCGACGGCAAGTTCCTCGAGGCCAAGACCGAGCTCGCCGCGCTGATGAAGGACTACGGCGACACCAACTCCGCCCGCCGGGCGTCGCGGCTGCAGGCCGAGCTGAGCGTGATCGGCAAGGATACGCCGGCCAGCCTGGGCGTCGAGCAGTGGTTCCAGGGTGACGAGGTCGATCTCGGCAGCGGGAAGGCCACGCTGGTGGTGTTCTGGGAGGAATGGTGCCCGCACTGCAAGCGCGAGGTTCCGAAGCTCGAGGCGGTCTACAACAAGTTCAAGGACCAGGGACTCCAGATGGTCGGCCTGACCAAGCTCTCCAAGGGCTCCACCGAGGAGAAGGTGATGGAGTTCATCAAGAGCAACAACGTCAGCTACCCGATCGCGAAGGAGAACGGCGACGCCTCCTCGTACTTCGCGGTCAGCGGCATCCCGGCCGCCGCGGTGGTCAAGGACGGCAAGGTGGTGTGGCGCGGGCACCCCGCCCGGCTGAACGACGCGATGCTGGAAGGGTGGCTCTGAGCCGAGCCGCGGCGGCGGCGCGGCCCCGGGACGCCCGGGGCCGCGTCACGCGCGATCAGACCACGCAGAGCGCGCGGCGGTTGACCGGCCACGGCCGGTCGTCGGCAGCCTGCTGATCGTCGCGCGCGGCGGTGCTCGCCGGCGCATCGCCCTCGGACGGCTCCTCCACGGCGGAGCGCTGCTTGCCGAACTCCACCCTCCCGTTGCGGCGCGGGGTGGAGATCAGCGCCTCCAGCGTCGCCTCTTCCAGGATGCGCACCATCTCGGACTGGACGCGCCACCAGATCTGGCTCGCGGGACAGTTGCTCGAATTGACGCAATTGTCCGGCTCCGGGACGCAGTTGGTGAGCGAGATCGGCCCCTCGATCGCCTCCACGACCTGCAGCAGGTTGATCTCGGCCCCGGACCGCGCCAGCGTGAAGCCGCCGTGAACCCCGCGCGTCGATCGCAGGAGCCCGGCCCGGACCAGGCTGCGCAGGATCTTCGCGGTGAAGCTGACGGGGATCCGCTCCGCCCGGGCGACCTCGCTGCGCAGCACCGAGCGCCCTTCGGGGAACGAGGCCACGTACAGCATCGCGCGGATCGCGTAGTCGGCGGCCTGGGTCAGTTTGAGAGCCATGGTCGGACCTCCTTTACCGGTCTCGTGTCGGATCATCTCCTAGAGCAACCCCAATGCCAGAACGCGAAAAACGCCGGGCGGACGCTCAACCGCCCTGCTTGCGGGACAAATGACGTTTGGTTTGTCGAAAGGTCCGGTGGGAGACCGAACCGGCTCGCCGGAGGCGGGGAAAATTTCCCTCCCCGTGGGGGAGAATTCCCGGTTTTGCGACGATCCGGGGCTAGTCGGCCGACTTGGCCTTGCCGATCGAGAACTTCTCGATCCGGTACCGGATCTGGTCCCGATTCATGCCCAGCAGCGCGGCCGCCCGGGTCTGGTTGCCCCCGGACCGCTCGAGCGCCTGGACCACCAGCTCGCGCTCGAGCTGCTCGAAGTCGATCCCGTCGGGAGGCAGCCGGAAGCCCTCGGCCAGGCGCCCCCCGGGGACCAGCATCGTGAAGTCCTCGGCGCTCAGCACGTCGGCCTCGGCCAGCAGCATCGCCCGCTCGACGGCGTTGCGCAGCTCGCGGACGTTGCCCGGCCACGAGTGGGCGCCCAGCAGGGTCAGGGCTCCGTCCGACAGGCCCTGCACGTTGCGGCGGAACTCCTTGTTGAACTGGTCCACGTAGTGGTTGACGATCAGCGGAACGTCGCCCGTCCGCTCCCGTAGCGCGGGCATCGTGACCGGCAGCACGCTCAGCCTGTAATACAGGTCCTCGCGGAAGCGGCCCTGGCGCACCTCCTCCTCCAGGTTGCGGTTGGTCGCGGCGACGACCCGCACGTCCACCGAGAGGTCGGTGGTCCCGCCGACGCGCTTGAACGCGCGCTCCTCGAGGAACCGCAGCAGCTTGGCCTGGAGCATCGCCGGCATCTCGCCGATCTCGTCCAGGTAGACCGTGCCGCGGTCCGCCAGCTCCAACAGGCCCTTCTTCTGCTGCTTGGCGTCGGTGAACGCCCCGCGCTCGTGGCCGAAAAGCTCGCTCTCCAGCAGCGTCTCCGTCAGGGCGGTGCAGGTGATGTTCATGAACGGCCCGGCGGCGCGGTCCGAGTTGTAGTGCAGGACCTTGGCCGCCAGGTCCTTGCCGGTGCCGCTCTCGCCGTTCAGCAGCACCGTGGAGGCCGGGCTGCCGGCGATCTTCTGCAGCAGCGTCTTGATCGAGCGCATCGCCCGGGATTCGCCGATGATGCTGTCGAAGCCGTAGGGCGCGGACTGGCTGGCGCGCAGGGACTTGACCTCCCGGCGCAGCCGGGTGGTCTCCAGCGCCTTCTCGACCATCAACATCATCTCGTCCAGATTGAACGGCTTGTTGACGTAGTGGTAGGCCCCGAGCTTGATCGCCTCGACGGCGTTCTCGACCGAGGAGTAGGCCGTCATCAGGATCACCAGCGTGTCCGGGTCGCGGTCCTTGATCTGCTTGAGCAGCTTCAGCCCGTCGGTGTCGGGCAGCTTGTAATCCAGCAGGACCAGGTCGATCCACTCCTCCAGCCGCTCGGCGGTCTGGGCCCCGGTCTCCGCCTCCAGCACGTGGTAACCGGCCTGGTCCAGACGCTCGCGGAGCGACCAGCGGATCAGCTGCTCATCGTCCACGACGAGGATGGTCGGACGCATCTTCACGACCCCATGGTACCGGCCGCCCGGGCGCGGGCCAAGCAGCCCCGTGGCCGTCCGGCGGGTTTCTCCCGACCGTTCGAGCAAGAACCGTTCCACGCCCGGAGCGGTTTGCAGGGTCCCGGGGCCGCCGCTAGGATGGCGAATCGAACGGTCCCGAGCCCCCGAAACCCGCGGAGTCACGACGAGGATGTCCGATTCTCCCCCCCTGCGCGATGGGCAGGACTTCCTGGACATCGCCGAGGTCATCATCCTGGCGCTGGACGCCCGGGGCCGGATCTCGCTGATCAACCGCAAGGGCGGCCAGGTCCTGGGCTACCCCCCGCAGGAGCTGATCGGCCGCGACTGGATCGAGGAGTTCGTCCCGGAGCGGCTGCGGGAGCAGGTTCGCGAGGTGCATCGGGGGCTGATCGAGGGACGGGAGCAGCTGGCCGAGAGGTTCGAGAATCCCGTCGTGACACGGTCCGGGGACGAGCGCGTGATCGCCTGGCACAACGCCCTGCTCCGCGACGGCGAGGGCCGGATCAGCGGCACCCTGAGCTCCGGCGAGGACGTGACCGAGCAGCGCCAGGTCGAGGACGAGCTGCGGAAATCCCTGAAGGACCTGCGGGACATCAAGCAGGCCATCGACCAGGCCGCGATCGTGGCGATCACCGACCGCAAGGGCATCATCCACTACGTCAACGACAAGTTCTGCGAGATCAGCAAGTACCCGCGCGAGGAGCTGCTGGGGCAGGACCATCGCATCGTCAACTCGGGGCACCACCCCAAGGCGTTCTTCCGCGACCTGTGGGGAACGATCGGCAAGGGCCGGGTCTGGCGCGGCGAGATCCGCAACCGGGCCAAGGACGGGACGATCTACTGGGTCGACACGACGATCGTGCCGTTCCTGGACGCCGACGGCAAGCCGTACCAGTACCTGGCCATCCGCAGCGACATCACGGCGCGCAAGCAGATCGAGGAGGAGCTGCGCAACCGCGAGGCGCTGCACCAGCTGGGTCAGCTCGCCGCGGTGGTGGCCCACGAGGTCAAGAACCCGCTGGCCGGCATCGCCGGTGCGCTTCAGATCATCCGCGGGCGGCTGCCCGGAGACAGCGTCGACCGGGAGGTGATCGGGAGCATCCTGAGCCGGATCGACGGACTGAACGAAAAGGTCCAGGACCTGCTGCGCTACGCCCGGCCGCGGCGCCCGGAGCCGGCGCCGGTGCAGCTCGCGGCGCTGATCCGGGACACCGCCCGGCTGCTGCGCCGCGACCCCGGCCTGCGGGGCGTGGAGGTCGAGATCACGGGCGACGATCTGCAGGTGCTGGCCGACGCCGAGCAGTTGCGGGACGTGTTCCAGAACCTGCTGCTTAACGCGGCGCAGGCGATGGACGGCAAGGGGCGCATCGAGGTCTCGTTGAGCAACGAGGACGGACGCTGCCGCGTGGCCGTCGCCGATAACGGGCCCGGCGTCCCCGGCGAGATCCGGGAGCGCGTGTTCGAGCCGTTCTTCACCACCCGCAACTACGGGACCGGCCTGGGACTGGCCATCGCCCGGCAGGTCGTCGAGGCCCACGGCGGCTGGATCGGGCTGGTCCCGGCCGACACCGGCGGCGCCGTCGTCGCCCTCGAGCTGCCGCTGAAGCCGCCCGAGCCCCGCGCCTGACCCGCGACGCGCGCCTCAGGCCTCGGGCTGCTCGCGGGCTTCGGGGTCGTCCTCGAACGTGGCCGTCAGGTGATAGCTGCCCTGGCGCAACTCCATGCGGATCGCCAGGCCGCTGTTCTGGAACACGGCCAGCATCGGCTTGTTCGTCACCAGCACGTCGCCGGTGAACCCCGCCAGCCCACGCGCGCGCGCGATCTCGCCCATCCGCCGCATCAGCAGCGTCCCGATGCCCCGGCCCTGCCACTCGTCACGCACCACGAACGCGATGTCGGCCAGCTGGGTTGCCGGGTCGACGTCGTAGCGCGCCATGGCCAGGATCTCCTCGCGCCCGCCCTCGCGGATCGAGACCACCAGCCCCATGTTCTGCTGGTAGTCGAGCGAGACCAGACGTTGCATGTCCTCGTGGGGATGCACGCGCTTGAAGGCCATGAAGCGCCGGTAGGTCGACTCGTCGGACAACCGGTAGAACAGGTCCTGGAGCGGTTTCTCGTCGGTCAGCCGGACCGGACGCACGGTCACCCGGGTGCCGTCGGCCAGGGCGACCTGCCGCTCCTCCTCCCAGGGATACACGGCCCGCGGCGCGACCTGGTCGGGGAACACGAACCGGCGCGCCTTGGCCGCCGCCAGCAGCTCGCCGCGGAAGTCGGGATGCGCGATCTCGATCAGCGCCATCGCGCGCTGCCGGATGTTCTTGCCCCACAGGTCGGCGACGCCGTATTCCGTCACCACGTCGTGCACGTCGCCCCGGCTGGTCACGACCCCCGCGCCCTCCTCGAGCACCGGCCGGATCCGGCTCACCGTCCCGTTCCGCGCCGTCGAGGGCAGGGCGATGATCGCGCGGCCCCCGCGGCTGCGCGCGGCGCCGCGGATGAAGTCGACCTGGCCGCCGATTCCCGAGAAGAACCGCCCCATCAGCGTGTCGGCGGCGACCTGCCCGGTCAGGTCGACGGCCAGCGCGGAGTTGACGGCCACCATGTGGTCGTTGCGCGCCACCGTGAAGGGGTCGTTGGTGAACTCGCTGGGACGCATCTCGACCGCCGGGTTGTCGTGGGCCCAGTCGTAGAGCCGGCGGCTGCCCATCAGGAACGAGGTCACCAGCTTGCCCGGCAGCAAGGTCTTGCGCCGGCCGTTGATCACGCCGGCCTCGACCAGCTCCATCATGCCGTCCGAGCACATCTCGGTGTGGACGCCGAGGTCGTTGCGCCCGGCCAGCGCGGCCATCACCGCGTTGGGGATGCCGCCGATCCCGGCCTGGATCGTGGCGCCGTCGGGGATCAGGCTCGCCACGTGACGCCCGATCTCGGCCGAGACCTCGTCCGGCGGGCTGGGATCCAGCTCGGGCAGCTCGTAGTCCACGGGCACCAGGTACCGGATCCGGTCCACGTGGACGAACGAGTCCCCCAGCGTGCGGGGCATTCGCGGGTTGACCTCGGCCAGGATCAGCTCGGCGGAATCGACCGCGGCGCGCACCACGTCCACGGCCACGCCGAGGCTGACGTAGCCGTGGCGGTCCGGCGGGCTGACCTGGATCATCGCCACGTCGACCCGCACGCGGCGCGAGCGGATCAGCGACGGAATCTCGGACAGGAACACCGGCATGAAGTCGGCGCGGCCGTCCTGGACCGCCTCGCGCACGTTCTTGCCGATGAAGAACGCGGTGTGGCGGAAGCGCCGCTCCATCCCGGGCCGCACGTAGGGCGCGGGCCCGAGCGTCAGCAGGTGCACGACGTCGTTGTCGGCGAGGTGGGTGCCGTGCTCCACCATCGCCTCGACCAGCGCGTGGGGCTCGGCGGCCCCGGACCCGATCATCACGCAGCGGCCCGGCGGGATCGCGCGCACGGCCTGCTCCAGCGTGGCCAGCTTGGAGGCGTGGCGCTCCTGCCACTGCGCCGTGGCCGCCTGGCCAGTGTCTCCCGGATTCGCCGCTGAGGCCATCGCACCCTTCCTCCCCCGGACGCGCGGCGAGGCTTCCACCGCCGGGGTCGGATACGGTAGCATTCCCGGCGCCAGGCGTGTTTCGGAGCGATTGGGTCCGCGTTGTCGATGGAGCGACCCCGTTTCCCACGGGTCGCTGGTATAAATTGCGCTACGGTTCGGGTGCGGTCGGTCCTGCCCGATGTCGCCACGGAGGAGGTCATGCACCGGATGTTCCGACGGCTTTTACCGCTGGTCGCCTTGTGCTGCGCGGTTCCCCTAGCGGCGCCGGTCGGTGCCGAGGAAGAATACGTCGGCAGCGAGACGTGCGCGGCCTGCCACGACGAGATTGCCGCCGCGTTCGCGCGTACCCCCCACGCCCGCAGTCCGTATTGGGACGAGGAGCGAGGGTGCGAGAGCTGCCACGGACCCGGCACCGCACACGTCGAGGAGGGCGGTGACCCCGCCAGGATCGTCCGCTTCGGCGAGTTGTCGGCGCGGCAGGCCTCCGAGACCTGCCTGAGCTGCCATCGCAAGCAGGAGGCTCATTTCTCCTCGATGCAGAGCCTCCACAGGCTCGGCGACGTCGGCTGCAACGACTGCCACGATCCGCACGGCAGCCACGACAAGCTGCTGCGCGCCGAGGGCAGCGAGCTGTGCTCGCGGTGCCACCAGGCCATCGCGGCCCAGTTCGACCTGCCCCGTAGCCACCCCATCGCCGAGTGCGCGAAATGTCACAACCCGCACGCCACCAAGTCCCTGCGCACCGACCGGTCGCTGTTCCGGGACACCTGTGGGGACTGCCACTTCGACAAGGCAGTGCCCTACGTCTACTCGCACGACGTCGTGTTCGTGGACGGCTGCGCCGCGTGCCACGAGGTCCACGGCTCGCCGAACCGCCACCTGCTCAAGCACGAGCCGCAGGTCAACCTGTGCTACCAGTGCCACAGCGCCAGCGTCACGCCGGGCTGGCACAGCGTGCCGCGCTTCTTGAACGAGAAGTGCACCGCGTGTCACACCGCGATCCACGGGTCGAACACCAGCCCGTTCTTCCTGGAGGAGTAGCCGATGACGACGAGACACCCTGGCCTCGGTTTCGCCCTGACCGGTCTCGCCCTCGCCGGGCTGCTGCTCGGAGCCGACTCCGGGGTCCGCGCGGAGGACGAGGACAAGCGGAGCCCCAGCGGCTCGGTCGAGCTGGTCTATCGCGACGTGGACCGCGACGGGAGCCGGCGGAAGTACGACGAGGATTTCGACGGTCTCGATTCGGGCGTGCGGCTGGCCAACCTGGAGCTCGACTGGAGCGACCTGGACTCGAAGCTGCTCGACCGCGCGCGGCTCGAGCTCAGTGGCCTGGGAGATCCCTACCGGCGCGGCTCGTTCCAGCTCGGCCGGCGCAACGTCTACGATCTACGCGCGACGCACTGGCAGCAGGCCTACCTGTACGACCTGTTCGGATTGGTCAACAACGAGGACGGTGCGGCGTGGGACGCCCGGCGCCGGATGACCGATCTGACGTTCCGGGCCTTTCCGTCGGAGCGCGTCCAACTCTCGTTCAACTACCAGCGCGGGGAACGCACCGGCAACTCCCTGTTCATGAAGGACGTCGAGCGCAACCTGTTCCGTCTGGACACGCCGCTCGACGCCGAGCACGAGCTGTTCAGCGTCGCCGCCACGGTCGAGGTCGGGCCGGTCAACCTGTTGTTCCGCCAGAGCCGGCGCAGCTACGACAACCGTTTCCGGAACATCACCGAGGACAACGCCGGGCTCGAGGCCGGAGCGCTGTCGCGACTCGACTCCTACGACTGGCTCCAGCGCGACGACGGGGACGTCGATCTGACCACGATCCGGGTCGGCGCCGGTCTCGGCAAGCGGGTGCGCCTCGCGGTCTCGCTGATCGGTACGCTGCTCGGCGAAGAGCAGCTCGACAGCCGCGTCGGGCTGGACGCGACGGGTCTCGATTTCAACGGCGACCCGTTCTCGGTTGTCGGCGGATCCAGCCGCTCCGAGGCCGAGGGCGACACGATGCTGGTCGACGTCGATCTGACGGTCAAGCTCGTCGAGGCGGTCGACCTGCACCTGCAGTTCCGCAACCTGGACCGCGAGCTGGACGGCGTGCTTACGCGCGACCTCGACGGCGACGGCCTGGAGGACGACATCGACGGCGACGGGGTGCCGTCCTCGGACACCCGCCTCGACTACGAGCTGAGCACGCTGACCGCGTTGGTCGAAGCGCGCCCGGCGCGGACGGTGGCGCTGCGGGCCGGCTATCGCACCATCGACCGCACGCTCGACCGCAACGGCTTCGGCGGATTGTTGCGCGACACCGAGCTCGACTCCGACGACGACGAGACCGTGATCTTCGGCCTGTCGCTGCGGCCGGTGAAGTGGTTTCGCCTCAACGCCGACATCGAGAACGGCGACATCACGCAGCCGTTCAACGCCGTGGCCCCGCGGGAGACCTCGCATACCCGGATCCGCGCCGCATTCCTGCCGCAGCCCGAGATGCGGATCGACCTGGGATACCTCGACTTCGACCACGACAACAACGCCCCGGACCTCCGCAGCCCCGGCTCGTTCTACGACGGCACCGCCGAGGGCACCACGCACTCGGTGGCGTTCTGGCACAAGGCCAACGAGAACGTCGATTACATGCTGCGTTACGCCGAGCAGGAGATCGACACGCGCGTCGGCGTGCGGTTCGACCTCGCCGGCTTCAATCTGGCGGACGACGGCGACTCCGTGTTCCAGAACGACAACACGCAGCTCTCGGCCTACCTCAACTACCGCTGGAGCGAGGCGTGGAAGATCCACGCCCGCTACACGATGACCGAGTCCGAAGGCCACAACCTGCTGTTCGGCGACGCCTCCGGCCTGGTCAACGACGAGGTGATCGCGCAGGACTACGACGACTGGGAGCTGGGTCTGACCTACCTCCTTCCGAACGGCCTGTACTTCGGGGCCGACTACCGCGATTTCGAGTACGACGACGGGGGCCGCCGGCTGGACGGGCTGGGCGCCGTGCTGTTCAGCAACGACGGCCTGGACTACAAGGGTCAGATCGTGTCGCTCCGCGCGGGGCTCACCTTCTGAGTCCGGGGAGTACACCATGAAACCGAAGCGCCAGACCGACGTGACGATCGTGGGCGCGGGGCCGGTGGGGCTGTTCGCCGCGCTGTGCCTGGCCGAGCAGGACGTCACCGTGCAGATCATCGACCGCGACTGGATCGGCTCGGCGCACAGCTACGCCCTGGCCCTGCACCCCGCGACGCTGTCGATGCTCGACGAGCTGGGGCTCGCGGAACCGCTGGTCGAGCAGGGGCAACGGATCACGCGGATCGGGTTCTACGACGGCAAGACCCAGCGGGCCGCCGTCGAGCTGGAACCGCTCGGCGGCCGTTTCCCGTTCGTGCTGGTGCTGCCGCAGAGCAAGCTGGAGGGAGAGCTCGAGGAACGGCTGAGCGAGCGCGGGGTACGCGTGCTGTGGAACCACCAGCTGCTGGCGATCGAGGAGCGGGCCGAGGGCGGGGTGGGCTGCGAGCTGGGGCGGCTCGACCGGGTGTCGCTGGGCTACCCGATCGCCCGCACCGAGTGGATCGTCGACAAGCGGTTCGAGAGCAACTGCTCGTTCCTGATCGGCGCCGACGGTTATCATTCGTTCACGCGGCGCAGCCTCGGCACCCGCTTCGAGGACCACGGGGGCGCCGAGAGCTTCGCGGTGTTCGAGTTCCGCGCACCGTTCGACCTGGGCGGCGAGATGCGGGTGGTGTTCCATGAGAACATGCTGAACGTGCTGTGGCCGATGGCCGGCGCTCGCGGGCGCTGGAGCTTCCAGGTCGAGCGCGAGGCGCCGCAGCCGGACCGGGCGCCGGACCGGGGCGGTTCCTCGCTGGAGACGCTGCTCAGCTCCCGGGCCCCGTGGTTCGAGCCCCGTCCGGCCGAGGTCTTCTGGGCCACCGACACGCGGTTCGAGCGCCGCTTGGCCGAGCAGTTCGGGAGTGGCCACGTGTGGCTGGCCGGCGACGCCGCGCACGTGACCGGTCCGGTGGGCGCGCAGAGCATGAACGTCGGCTTGCGCGAGGCGTGGGACCTCGCCGACCGGATCGGGTCCGCCCTGCGGCGCGACGGCACGCCGAAGCTGTTCGAGATCTACCAGTCGGAACGACGCGCCGAATGGCAACGCCTGCTGGGTCTCGAGGGCCCGCCGGCGGCGGGGCCCGAGGCGAACGACTGGGTCAAGGCCCATGCCGCGCGGTTGCTGCCGTGCCTACCGGCATCCGGCGAGGGGCTGGCCGCGATGCTCCAGCAACTCGGGCTGCGCTGGAGCTGAAGCGGATCCACGGGCGCCGCGGCGCGATTCCATCTAGCATGATTCCCCCGGACGGGGTCGCCCCCGAAAACCGGCTGAGCGAGGTGCCATGAGGACGTTCTTCATCGCGTTGACCCGGAACGCGATCAGCCTGGTCGGCGCCGCGATCACCACGGCCGCCGCGCTGCTGATCCTGACGCTGTTCGCGATCGGACTGGTGGGCCACGAGGGCGGCCCCTACATCGGCATCCTGGCCTACCTGATCCTGCCCGCGATCTTCCTGGTCGGACTGGCACTGATCCCGGTCGGCATCGTGCGGGAGCGCCGCCGCGAACGCGCCGCCGAGGCTCGCGGCGAGCCGGCCCCGACGTTCCCGGTGGTCGACCTCAACCGGAAGCCGACCCGCAAGGCGGTGCTGGTGTTCCTGGCCATGTCGGGGGTCAACCTGGTGATCCTGGCCACCGCGACCTACAAGGGCGTCGAGGTGATGGACTCGACGGAGTTCTGCGGGCAGGCCTGCCACACCGTGATGGATCCCGAGTTCACGACCTACCAGAGCTCGCCCCACGCGCGGGTCAAGTGCGTCGAGTGCCACATCGGGCCCGGGGCGAACTGGTTCGTCAAGTCGAAGCTGTCCGGCGCCTGGCAGGTCGTGGCCGTGGCCTTCGATCTCTACCCGCGGCCGATCCCGACCCCGGTCGAGAACCTGCGGCCGGCGCGGGAGACCTGCGAGCAGTGCCACTGGCCGACCAAGTTCGTCGGCGACCGGCTGAAGGTGCTGACCCACTACGCCGAGGACGAGCAGAACACCGAGCTGAAGTCGGTGCTGCTGCTGCGGGTGGGCGGGATCCAGGGACGCAAGTCCCACGGCATCCACTGGCACGTCGATCCGGCCAACCGTATCCGCTACCGCGCCGACGCGACGCGCGAGACGATCCACGAGGTCGAGCTGACGCTCCCGGACGGTACGGTCAAGCGTTGGCTGCCCCCGCAACGGGCGGCCAACGGACAGGCCGCGGAGCAGGGCGCGGCGGGCGCGCCCGAGGTGGAGCCGGAATGGCGCGAGATGGACTGCGTGGACTGCCACAACCGGCCGACCCACGTGTACAAGCTGCCCGACCGCTCGATCGACGAGGCGATCGCCGAGGGCCGTCTCGACCGCTCCCTGCCCTACATCCGCCGCGAGGGCCTGCGGGCGCTCGAGGAGTCCTACGCGTCGCATGACGAGGCGCGGCAGGCGATCGCGGAGCGGATCACGGCGTTCTACCGCGAGAACTACCCCGAGCTGGCAAGCTCCGACGGACCACGGATCGCCGAGGCGGCGGGCGTGCTGGGCGACATCTACTGCCGGAACGTGTTCCCGACGATGAACATCGGCTGGGGCACGTACCCCAACCACATCGGCCACACCAGCTTCGACGGCTGCTTCCGCTGCCACAACGACGAGCACGCGACCGCCGACGGCGAGACGATCTCCCAGGACTGCTCCACCTGCCACAGCCTGCTGGCGATGGAGGAGGAACAGCCGGAGATCCTGGGCCAGCTGCAGCCCTGACGGGCTAGCGGTAGCCGATCAGCATCGTGTAGACGATCAGCGCGATCAAGGTCAGCCCGGTCGCCAGGGCCAGCGAGGCGAAGGTCTTCGCGGCGCGCTCGGCCGGCCGCGGCAGCGGCTGCACGATGTGCTGGTCCAGCGCGCCGGAGGCCAGCAGCTCGGCGTGTTCGTCCGGCTTGTCGTACTGCAGCTCCTCGAGCGAGACCCGGCCGGTGAAGATCACGGTGTCCAGCGGGAACTTGTCCGGGCGGAAGTTCGTGTTGAAGAAGTGCACGGTGAAGATGAACGCGACGGCCAGCAGCGCCTCGTCGCTGTGGATGATCGTGGCCACGTTGACGAACCAGCCCGGCAGCACCCGGGTGAACAGCTCGGGGAACCACAGGATCAGGCCGGTCGAACCGATCACCACGATGCCCCACAGCACGGCGAAGTAGTCGAACTTCTCCCAGTAGGTGAAGCGCCCGTAACGCGGCCGCGGGCCGGCGCCCGCGAACCAGCGGATCGACTGCCACAGCTCGCGCAGGTCGCGTCGCGTGAACAGGATCGTGTCCGGCCCGGTCAGAAAGCCCCACCAGCTCCGGCCGGCGGCGAGCTTCTTGCGCCGCACGTCGACCAGGTGCACCACGAACACCCCGAACAGCACCACCGCCCCCAGCCGGTGCAAGAACCCCGTGGCCTCGAAGCCGCCGAGCACCCGCGACAGGCCCTGCGCCCAGCCCATGTAGGAGAACTTTAGCGTCATCCCGGTGATCGCCAGGGTGAAGAAGCTCAGCAGCATCGTCATGTGCATGCCGCGCTGGAGCCGCGTGAAGCGCCGCACCAGCTTGCCCGAGCGGTGGGCCCGGTGCGCCCGCCACTCCTCGCGGTTGAGCCACAGCCGCAGCAGCCAGGCCAGGGTGTGCATCAGCGCGAAGGTCAGCGTCCCGACCAGCAGCGCCGTCATGCCCCAGAAGGTCCAGAACAGCCAGGGGTACTTGTCCGGGTCGTGGTGCGTGGCGTGGGTCAGGTAGCCGGCGAAACGCCGGTGCGCGGCGTCGTGGCACTGCCCGCAGGTGGTGACGACGTGGGACCGGCTGAGCGTCGAGTCCGGGTTCTCGACCGGCAGGATGTTGTGCGTGCCGTGGCAGTCGTAGCACTTCGCCGCGCGCTCGGCGCCGAGCCGCGACACCTTGCCGTGGAAGGTGTCGAAGAACGTCTCGGCCTCGGTCTCGTGACACCGGCCGCACTGATCCATCATCAGCGTCCGGAACCCGGGCACGTCGGTGCGGCTGATCGTGTGCGAGGAGTGGCAGTTCTCGCAGGTCGGCAGGTGTCGTCCCGCGCCCGGGGTCCCGGTGGCGTGGATGCTCGAGCGGAACACCTCCTCGATCCCGCGGTGGCACGTACCGCAGGTGTGGTTGAGGTTGGCCGGGTTGACGGTCGACCGCGGATCGTCCGGCGGCAGCTCGCCGTGGGCCGAATGGCAGTCGGCGCAGGTCGCGGTCACCACCAGACCGCTCTGGATCAGCCCCTTGCCGTGGATGCTGTCGAGGTAGCTCTGGACGATGTCCGGCACCTCGCTGTGGATCCGCACCGCCGCCTGCTCGCCGACGCGGTGGCACTTGGCGCACAGCACGGGCACGTTGCGCGGGTAGGTCGGCGAGGTCGGATTGGTCTTCTTCTGGGTCGCGTGCCGGGCGTGGCAGTCCTGGCACGAGGGGGCATCGTGGTCGCCCGCGGCGAGCAGCGTGCCGTGGGTGCTCCCGAAGAACTCGTTGACCGGCTCGGCGTGACAGATGCTGCAATCGACCGGCGCGGTCACCGTCTCACAGGGTCGCTCGCGCGACGTCCGCACCTCGGTGTGACACTGCGCGCAACCGACGGTCGCGTGCGCGGTGGCCGCGTAGACCTCCCCGTCCACGTACAGCGACACCGTCGCGCCGTCCCGTTCCAGGGCGAGCTCGGGGTCCCCGTGGCACTTCAGGCAGTCCTGGTTGGCCAGGCCCGCCGGGTAGAACACGCGGCGGATCTTGTGCGGGGAGTGGCAGTCGACGCAGACCGGGATCTTGTGCGGCTCTTCCTCCCACAGCCGCCCCTCGATGACCTTGCGGTGCACGTCCTCGATCCGACCGTGGCACTGGGTGCACGTTCGCGCGACGTTGGCGGCGTGGATGCTCGAGTCCTTCTCGGTATGGGGCAGGATGTTGTGCGAGGTGTGGCAGGAGGTGCAGACGGCGGTGACGATGAGCCCCTTCTCGTACAGGCCCTGCCCGTGGATGCTCTCGGAGTAGTTCTCCAGGATGCGGTCCTGCGGGATCTCGTGGGTCAGCGAGACCGGGGTGCCCTCGTGGTGACATTTTCCGCACAGCTGGGGAATGTTCAGCAGGGCCGTCGGCGAGCCCGGATCGTTGTGGGACCGGATGCCGTGGGTGCCGTGGCAGGTGGCGCAGCTCGGCGCCAGCTCGTCGCCGCGCCGCGCCGCGCGGCCGTGGAGGCTGTGATCGTGCTCGGCGGCCTGCCGGTCGTGGCACGGCGAGCAGTCCACCCGCGCGGGCTCGTCCCCGTGCGGCAGCTCTTCGCCCGCGAGATCCTGGTGGCACATCACGCATTCCAGGCCCGCGTGCGCGGAACCCGCGTAGACCTTCGCGTCGACGTAAACGGAGATCTCCGCCCCTGCGCGCTCGCCGACGAGGTCTGGGTCGGCGTGACACATCAGGCAGTCGTCGTTCTCCTGCGCGGCTGCGGGGGCGAGGACCGACAGCAGCAGCAAGACCGCGGCTGTCCATCTCCCGGCGCGGCGCGAGGCGGGCCCGGATCGCAGTGGCGTCGTCATGGGAACGGTGATGGCAGCAAGACCTGCGCCATCCGACACCTGACTCCCTCCCGAGGCCTGCGGACTTCGGACAGGTCGAGTTGTCAACGCGCTTTGTCCACAGGTCGCTGGCGCGGCGCCTGCTACGTTGGAGGTCCGCCGGAAAGGAGAGCGCCGATGCGTGCCGTTCCGTGGGTCACGCTACTGGTGTTGCTGCTCTGCGCCGCCGCCGCGCCGCCGCGCGCAGCCGAGGCGATACCCTGTGCCGACTGCCACGAGCTCGAACCGGAGAGCTACGAGGCCAGCGCGCACGGCTTTCTCGAGTGCGGCGATTGCCACGCCGGAACCGACGAGGTGCCGCACGCCGAGACGGCCGGCGAGGTCGACTGCGCGACCTGCCACGACGGGATCGTCGAGGAGTATCGCGCCAGCGTGCACGGCCGGGTGCGCGCCGAGGGCACCGCGGAAGCACCGGACTGCCAGGTCTGCCACGGCGGGATCCACACCGTCCTGCCGGCGGCGGACGAGGCCTCTCCGGTCCACGGGTTGCGGCTGGCGGAGACCTGCGGCTCCTGCCACGCCGACCCCGAGAAGGTGGCGCGCTACGGCATCAAGCTGGTCCGGCCGCTCGAGGCGTACCTGAAGAGCGTGCACGGCCAGCTCCTCGCCGCGGGCGGCGCCGGGCCGACCTGCAGCGACTGTCACGGCAGCCACGGGATCCAGCCGGCCTCCGACCCGCGCTCGACGGTGTTCCACCAGCGCGTTCCCGAGACCTGCGGATCGTGTCACGGATCGATCGCCGAGATCTACCGCGGCAGCGTCCACGGTACCGCCTCGGCCCGCGGGCTGCGCGAGGCGCCCGTGTGCACCGACTGTCACGGCGAGCACCGGATCGTGTCGCCGCGGGAAAAGGGCTCGCCCGTCTACGCCACCAACATCCCCAAGATGACCTGCGGTCGCTGTCACGGCGACCTCAGGCTGGCCGAGAAGTACGACCTGGCGCTGGACAGGGTGCCGGCCTACCAGGACAGCTACCACGGCCTGGCCGGCCGCTCCGGGAGGCTCACCGTGGCACACTGCGGGTCGTGTCACGGCGTGCACGACACGCTGCCCTCGTCGGACCCGCGCTCGCACACGCACAAGGACAATCTCGCCGCGACGTGCGGGCAGTGCCACCCCGGGGCCGGGCAACGCTTCGCGATCGGCACCGTGCACTTCACCGCGGACAACGGGGAGCACGTCTCGGTGCGCTGGGTCCGCGTGATCTACCTGTGGTTGATCTACCTGACCGTCGGCGGCATGCTGCTGCACAACCTGCTCGACCTGCGGCGCAAGGTCCTCACTCCCCCGACGCGACCTCCCGCCGATGCCACCGCCGCCGAGCGGATGTCGCCGGGGTTCCGCATCGCGCACGCGACCCTGATGGTGAGCTTCGTGGTGCTGGTCTACACCGGGTTCGCGCTGACGTACCCCGAGGCCCGGTGGGCGCAGCCGGTGCTGGCCTGGGAGGACTCGCTGGGCCTACGCGGCTGGCTGCACCGCGGGGCCTCGATCGTGATGCTGGCGGCGCTGCTGTTCCACCTGCTCCATCTGGCGCTGGACCGCCGCGCCCGGGCCTGTATCGCAGCGATGCGCCCCGGGCGGGAGGATCTCCACGAGCTCGTGGAGCGGGTGCGGTACTTCTTCGGCCGCCGCCCGGAACCCCCTCGTACGGGAACGCTCGGGTATCCCGAGAAGCTCGAGTACCTGGCGCTGATGTGGGGCATCGTCGTGATGGCGATCAGCGGCTTCGTGCTGTGGTTCGACAACCTGGTGCTGCGCTGGCTGCCGAAGTGGATCACCGACCTCGCCACCGCGATCCACTTCTACGAGGCGGTGCTGGCCAGCCTGGCGATCCTGGTCTGGCACCTGTACTTCGTCGTCTTCGACCCGGTGGTCTACCCGATGGATACGGCGTGGCTGACCGGCCGCTCTCCCGCGGCCCGCGCGGCGGAGCGGCGTACCGCCCCGCAGGAAGGGCACGGCAGCGGCGGCCCGGAAGCCGAGGCGGCGGCGACGGACGGCGCGGACGACCGCGCCGCGGTCAACGCAGCACGCCGGTCCTGACCTGCGCGGGCTCTTCCGCCGCCGTCCAGGCCAGGAACACCTCGCCGCCCAGCCGGGCCAGCCGCGGGAAGCCGCTCGAGCGCGCGCCGCTGGTCGTCACCGCGACCCGCGGCTCACCGAGCGCGCCCGACGGCTCCACCCGCCGGACCCGGATCTCGGCCGTCTCGCCCAGCTCGAGCCAGCTCACCAGCGCCGAGCCGTCGTCGTGCAGCAGGAGGTCGACGCGTCCGAGCGGGTTGCCGCCGTCGACGCGCAGCGGCGAACCGAAGCTCCGGCCGCCGTCCCCGGAGAAGGCCAGCTTGACCTGGCCCTCGCCGCCCGCGGCAACCGTGAACCAGGCGACCGCGAGATCGTCTCCGGAGGCCGCGGCCGCAGGCCCGTTGACCGGGCAGGCCGCGATCTTCCAGCCGTCGTCGTGCACGGCGCGCGACTCGGACCAGTCGTCGCCGGAGCCCAGGGCGACGTAGATGTCCCGGATCTCCCCGGTCGAACGGTCGCGGAAGAACGCGGCCAGGCCGTCCGCGGTCCGGACCACCTCCGTCTGGCAGCAATCGCAGACGCGCTCGTCGATCAGGCGCTCCTGGCCCACCCGGCCCTCGCGGTCGAGCGTGGTGTAGCGCAGCGTCATCGGCCCCGGTGGCTGCGCGGCCGTCTCCCGCCCGTCGAGCCACGCCACGCCGAAGCGGTCCCCGGCCGGCACCAGCGACACGAACCCGTGCTCGGTCCGGGTGCCGTCGCCATGCGGCCGGACCGGCTCGCTCCACGTCTCGCCCCCGTCGCGCGACACGGCGAGCCAGACGTCGTAGGCGTAGGTGCCGGGTCCGCTCTTGGCCAGCCAGTGCGCGGCCAGCGTCCCGTCGCCCAGCGCCGCCAGCGCGGGGAAGTCGGCCCAGTTGACGAACCAGTCCCGGCCGGTCGCGATCGTGCGCGGCGCGCTCCAACCCGCTCCTTCGCGGACCGCGAAGCGCAGGGCGTGACCGTCGTCGAACGGCTCGATCCAGCTCAAGTACAACCGCCCGTCGTCGCCGACGGTGAGATTCGGCTCGCCGCTTCCGGCGGCCGCGGGGCTCGCGATCTCGCTCACGGCCTGGGCTACCGGAGGCGCCTCCGGACTCCCGGGGCCGCTGCAAGCGGTGACGACGAGCGCCAGCGTCAGCAATGCACAGATCCGGCGGCAGACCATCCCCTCACCTCCTCGATCCCGCGGGGCCGCGGTCATTCTAGACCGGGTGGTCCTCGTGGAACCGCCGCAGCCGCTGCTCGAGGACCGGAAACTGCTCGTTCCCGGTCATCGACACGCAGGCGCGGAGACCTTCCCTGCGGCAGCTTCCGGTCGTCTCCAGCGTGATCGCGCTGACGCCGTAGTGCAGCAGCTCGCCCAGCAGATCGGCGCCGTCGGCGAAACCCGGGTAGCCGACGGTGAAATAGAACCCGTCGGCGATCGGCTCACCCAGATCGCTGTCATAGACCAGCCGGAACCCGTTGCCAATGAACAGCCGTTTCATCGTCCGCGCGCGCCGGGCATACTCGCGCGCCGGCTCGAACAGGCTGCGCTCTCCGGCATTGGCGGCCCGCAGCAACGCCAGCAGCCCGTGCTGCGGCGATTCCGGCACGCAGGCGACCAGCGGGTAGTGGACTCCGGGCACCCATGCCCGGCCGATCCGTGGCGTCCCGTAGTACCGCTCCAGGTTCGGGGCCCTGGCCTCCATCAGCTCCGGCGACAGCACCGCCAGGGCGATCCGCTGCCCGGCGTAGCTGAAGATCTTGGAGCTGCTGATGATGCAGATCCCGCGGCGGGTGTAGCTCAGCACGGTCGGCTGGTACGGCGCCTCTCCCGGCGCCGAGTAGTCGGCGCGGCTGTCCATGCCGAAGTAGGCCAGGTCCTCGATCGCCAGCAGGTCGTACTCGTCGCAGATCCGCCCCAGACCTTGCAGCTCGTGATCACGGAGGATGATCCAGCTCGGGTTGTTCGGGCTCGACCACAGGATGCCGCACAGGTCGCCCTGCTGCGCCCGGCGCTCGACGGCCTCCAGCAACCGCTCGCCGCGATGGTCGTAGAAGTCGATCTGGGCGCAGCGCAGGTCCAGAAACCGGAGCTGGGTCTTGTTCACGGGAAACCCCGGCTCGAGGCACAGCACCGTCCGCGATTCGGGTCGCAGGCGCCCGGCGAGCGCCAGCGCGGCGAAGCAGGCCTCCATCGCGCCGACGGTCGGGATGCAGCACTCGGGCGGGACCTCCACGTCCATGAACAGCTTGACGAACCGCGCCGCCTCCTGCTTCAGCTCCGGAACGCCGTCGAACGGGGCGTAGACCGGGCCCAGGCCGCGATCGCGAAGCGCCGCCGCCTCGGCCTCGATGGCGATCGGGCTCAGCGGCAGACCCGGGATGCCGAACTCCATCCGGATGAACCGCACGTCGAGCTTGCGCTCGATCGCGTTGACCACGCGGTTCATCTCGCGGATCGACGCGTGACGGACGTCGACGGCCTGCTCGGCAATGATCCGGCGTACGGTTTCTCGGTCGAGTGGAACCGACATCGGCTACCCGGCGGTCAGGAGGTTCAACGTCGCGGCCGCGTGTCGCGGCGGACCATCATGCCACAGACTCGGCGGACCGTCCTGCGCCGCCCGGCTCGCGGGTCAGTCCTTCCGCTCAAGGGTGCGAATGTAGTTGACGACGTTCCACCAGGTCCGATCGTCGAAGCGCTTCGCCTGCGAGGGCATCTCCTCGTGCCCGTTCCTGATGACCCAGAACAGCTCGCCGTCGGTCCGCGCCCGCTGGTACGCGGGATCGGTGAAGTCGGGCATCTGCAGCTCGAGCCGCTCGACGAGGTCGCCCTTGCCGCTGCCGAGCACGCCGTGGCACATCGTGCACTGGCTGCTGAAGATCGTCTTGCCTTCCGCGACCGAATCCGCCGTGGCGGGCACCGGATTGGACGTCCGCTTGGCCTTGTCGGGCACGGGCGCCGACCCGACGGGCCCGGCGGCCGCGATCGTGGTCTGGGCGAGCACGGCCGTCGAACCGGACGGCACGCTGGCCATCGCCAGCCCCAGCGCGACCAGGGCGACTCCGACGCATCCGACCACGAATTCCAGGCTTCGCATGATGACGCCTCCTTCCGGGCCGCGCAGCCGGCCCCCGCCCCGTTCCGGAGCAAGTTTCGAGCCACGGGCCGCCGGTCCCGCCGCCTCGGGGGCGTGACTGGCACACCGTATGCACGCTACACTGTCGGAGGAAGGGAGGAGCCATGAACGAGTTCAAAACCATCCTCCTCACCACGGATTTCTCCGAGACGGCCAAGCAGGCGTTCGAGCCCGCGCTGATGATGGCGGAGAAGTTCGGCACCAAGATCCTCTTCCTGTACGTGGACGAGGAGCGGCTGCCGCCGTTCATCGGTGAGTTTCCCGGGGTCAATGGGATCTCCACGGTCGAGATCATGGAGAACCACAAGAAGCACGCCACCCGCGAGCTGGAGCGCGCGGTCCGCGAGCAGCTCGGCGACCGCGTTCCGATCGAGCCCGTGCTGCTGACCGGAACGCCGCACCGCGAGATCGTCCAGCTGGCCGAAAAGCGCGGTGCCGACCTGATCGTGATGGCGACCCACGGGCGGGGGTTCATCTCCCACGCGCTGATGGGCTCGACCACCGAGCGGGTGATCCGGCATGCGCCGTGCCCCGTGCTGGCGGTGCGCAGCACGGGTGCAGCGGACTGACCCCGTGGCGGCGCGCCGTTGATGTGGATTCCTACGCCGCTGTCGCGGAAAATTCCCCACCGCAGCGCGGACACGCCGCCGGCCGCGTGAAACGCCACGGCCGCGGCCCCGATTCGCTCCCCGTGGCACGGCCGTTGCTTTGAGACCGGATCGGTTCGAAAGAAGACCCTGCACGGTGCGCGCGCTCCCAGGCCGACCGTGCTACCCGAGGAGGACGAGATGAAGCGGATGTTCTGGATCGCGGTGTTGGTGCTGTTGGCCTCGCTCGCGGCCGCGCCGGCGGCGCTCGCCGAGGACGAGGGCCAGGCGCTCTACGACAAGAAGTGCGCGATGTGCCACGGCAAGGACGGCGTGGCCAAGGCGATGGCGAAGGGCTCGGCCAACCTCAACGACGCCGAGTGGCAAAAAGCGACCTCGGTAGAGGACATCGTGAAGGTCAGCCTCGAGGGCAAGGGCAAGATGCCCAAGTTCGACGGCAAGCTGACCCACGAGCAGATCAAGTCGGTCGCCGAGTACGTCAAGAAGCTCGGCGGCTGACCCCCTCCACCCCCCAAGGGCCGCCCGGCCTGCCCACCGTGCGTCCGTCGAGCGGACGCCGAGCAGGCCGGCAGCGGCCCGTTCGCGCTTGACCCCTGGCGACCCGGGGGCGTATTCTTGGGACAATCCAGCAGCGAAAGGGGGGCTCATGAGAACGCTGGCCCATCTCTGTTTTTGCGTGGCCGTCGCGCTGGGTCTCGGGTGCATCACCGACTACCCGGTGATCACCGACAACGACCAGGACCACGACACGGGAAGCTCGCTCGGGGGCGGAGGGAACGCTCCCCTGCCGGTGAACACCAACGGGCGCGCGCACATCCGCGAGTCGTCGCAGACGGCGTTCCTCTACGAGGACGGGACCGACGAGCTGTTCTCGTTCGTCGATCAGAAGGCCAACGGGGACCAGACCCTGCTGACCTACAACAACCACTCGGGATTGGCGGGTCAGCCCACGTTCCACTCCGATCTGTACTGCAACCCCGACTGGCAGGGCTGCGCGATCTGGACCGCGCCGAATCCCAACGATCCCGGCGACCAGCCGTTCGACGGGACCCCGAACGAGAACTGCCTCGGGTTCCGCTCGCTCTCGATCCTCGTTGCCACCGGACGCTACTACGGCGAGTGCGGCCGCACGCGGCTGGCGCTGGAGGACCGCCTGGCGCTGCTCGGCCAGGGTAAGCTCACGCGGCGGCTGGGCCGGATCGGGCTGATCTACGACCTGGACGCGACGAACTTCAGCATCGCGCTCGACAACAATGCCGGCACCGTGACGTCGCTGCCCTTCCGCGGCGACGCCCGGGTGTGGTACGGCGGGGGACCCGACCCGCGGGCCACGGTGGACCTGACCAACCCGCTGCTCGGGACGGTCGGGCGCTCCTACGCCAACTGGCTCGCGGAACACGGCACCGACCACACCACCGCGACCCTGTGCTACGCCGGGATCTGCGCGCCGTTCGAGATCGCGGGCAACCAGGGGCCGTCCACGCCGGAGCGCGTGATGGCCAACATGAACCTGCACTACTGATCGCCGGGGCGGCGAGGTCGCGCTACTCCCCGCGTCCGGCGAAGGCCAGCGCGCGCTCCAGCGAGTCGTCGAGCTTGAGCAGGTCGCGGCGCATCGCGAAGTGGCTGCGCTCGGCCGCGCGCTGCGCGCGACGGAACAGCAGTCGCGCCAGCAGCCGACCCGCCGGGCTCCCGGTCCCGACCCAGCGTCGCGGAAGCAATCCCAGCACCCGCCGTGGATACGCGCGCAGCAGCTCGTCCTGCAGCGACGCGAACGCCTCGAACGAGCCCGGGTCGCCCTGCCGCCCGCAACGGCCGAACAGCTGGCGATCGATCCGGCCGGCGTCGTGCAGCTCGGTGGCGATCACGTGCAGTCCGCCCAGCTCGGCGATCCCGGATTCGAGCTTGATGTCGGTCCCCCGCCCGGCCATGTTGGTGGCGACGGTGATCTGGCCGCGCCGTCCGGCGGCGGCGACGATTTCGGCCTCGTGCCGGTCCTGGAGCGCGTTCAGCACGCGGCTCTCGAGACCGGCCGCCGCGAGCAGCTCGGCCAGGTGCTCCGAGGCCGCCACGGTGCGCGTTCCGACCAGCACCGGGCGGCCGGCCGTGGTCAGCTTCTCGATCCGCCGCCCCACGGCGGCCCACTTGTCGTCGAGCGTGGCGTGGACCGAGAGCCCGTGATCGCGGCGACGCATCGGCTTGTTGGTCGGCACGGCCGCCACCTCCAGCCGGTAGACCGACCACAGCTCGCCGGCGGCCTCGCGGGCGGTGCCGGTCATGCCCGACAGCGCCAGGTAGCGCCGGAAGAACTTCTGGTAGCTGATCCGTCCCAGCACCTCGGTCTGGGTCGTGACGTCGCATTGCTCCTTGGTCTCGATCAGCTGGTGCAGGCCGTACTCCCATGAGCGGTCGGGCATGATGCGGCCGGTGTACTCGTCGACGATCTGCACCTTGCCGTCGCGGACCACGTAGTGTTTGTCGCGGTGGAACAGGTGGCGCGCCGTCAACGCCAGCCGCACCAGCTCCTCGCGGCGCCGCTTGCCGGTCCAGAACCCGTGCAGCGGCTCGGCCAGCGTCTCCAGCCGCTCGCCCGCGGCCTCGCGCAGCTCCACGGTGCGATTGGCGAAATCGACGTAGTAGTCGCGGCCCGACTCGAGCCCCTCGCTCAGCTCGAGCGCCTGGCGGTAGACCTCGGCCTCGAAGCTGTTGTCGCCCGGTCCGGAGATGATCAGCGGCGTCCGCGCCTCGTCGATCAGTACGCTGTCCGCCTCGTCGACGATCGCGAAGTACAGGCCGCGCAGTCGCAGCCGCTCGACCCGGCCGGCCTTGCCGCCCAGCCGCTCCAGGCGCGAACGGATCGGTCCCGGCCGGCGTCCCAGATCCAGCCGGTCGCGCAGGTAGTCGAACACCAGCTCCTTGTTCGTGCAGTAGGTCACGTCGCAACGGTAGGCCTGGCGGCGCTGCTCCAGGTCCATGCCCTGGGCCACCACGCCCACGCTCAGACCGAGCGCCTCGTAGACCGGCGCCATCCACGCCGCGTCGCGGCGGGCCAGGTAGTCGTTGACGGTGATCACGTGCACCGGCACGCCGGCCAGCGCGAGCGTGCAGGCGGGCAGGGTCGCGGTGAGCGTCTTGCCCTCGCCGGTCGCCATCTCGGCGACCATCCCGTTGAGCAGCACCCAGCCGCCGATCAGCTGCACGTCGAAGTGCCGCATCTCGAGCCGTCGCCCGGCCACCTCGCGCACCAGCGCGAACGACTCGGCGACGCGGGCCGGCGTCAGCCCCCCCGCGCGCAGCTCGGGCCGCAGGCTGCGCGCCTGCCAGCCCAGCTCCTCGTCGCTCAGGCCGGCGAACCGCGAACCGTGGGCCTCGACCAGCTCGACGATCCGCCGGTGCCGCGCGACGCGCCCGCCCCGCAACCGCTTGAGCTGTCCCAGCAGGTCGCGCACCAGCCGGTCCAGGCCACGCTCCTCGTCCACACCGCGCTCCGGGTAGGCGCCGCGCGCGCGGGTCAGGCCGGCCCCGACCTCAGACATTGAACCTCCGCAGCAGCAGCCGCCGCACGTCGCGGTACCAGCGCAGCCCGAGCGGCTCCAGGCCGTGGTCGAAGCGCACGTGGGCGCGGCCGCCGATGAACACGCGGTCGAGCGGCTGGGTCACCTCGAGATCGAACTGGAACAGCTTCTCGAACGTGCGGGTCCGCCCCTCGTCGTAGGGGTCGATCGCGATCTCGCCTCCGCCCGCGCTCCCGAGCGTGGTGCTGGGGAGCCGCTCGGCCGCCTCCGGCACTTCGCGGCGGATCGCGGCCGGCAACACCCGCTCCAGCCGCTCCGCCAGCCGGACCTCGACGCCGCGGGTCGAGCGCCGCACCAGGTCCACGCCGGACTGCGGCACCACCACGCGCACCGTCGGCCGCTCCACGTCCAGCACCCAGGCCAGCAGCTCGCCCTGCTTGAGGTGGCGCCCCGGCAGGTCGGCGGGCTTGGGGAGCACGAAACGGCCCGTCGCCGGGCTCCGGATCGCGAGGTCGGACAGCCGCTCCTCGGCGCGTCGCAGCTCCTCGGCCACGCTGTCCCGCTCCTCGGCCACGATCCGGGCCTCGCTGCGGTCCGTCGCCCGCGCCTGGTCGTAGCGGCTCTCCAGCTCCCGCAGCCGCGCACGCAACGCCACGGCCTGCGCGCGCAGCAACGGGTCCTCGCACTCGAACAGCAGCTGGCCGGCTTCCACGTGGGAGTTCGGCTCGGCCGCCACGCGCACGACGAAGCCGCTCGCCGCGGCGCGCACCACGGCATCCTCCGGGACCCAGACCACCCCCTCGGCCAGCGTCCGGTGCGGCACCGGCAGCCCGAAGATCAGCAACAGCACCGCGAGGATCGCGCCACCCGAGAACAGGATCGCCCGCGGCCGCCGCTCGCGCAGCTCGCGCGACGACATCACGAACTTGAGCCCCTTGGACACCGGCACCGCGACCATGCTCGACCCGGCCCAGATCGCCAGCAGCACGCCGATCACGAAGAACTTGCCGGCCACGAACAGGATGATCCCGACGTAGATGAACATCCGGTACACGAACGCGGACACCGAGTACAGCACGAACCACGCCCGCTCTCCCGGACCGACGTAGGGCGGCGTGGCGTCCTTGATCCGGAACACGCGTCGCTTGACCAGGTAGCCCAGGTACTGCAGGCCCCGCTGCCCCAGGTTCGGAATCTCGAGCAGGTCGGCCAGGATGTAGTAGCCGTCGAACCGCAGCAGCGGGTTTCCGTTGAACAGCAGGGTCGAGATGCTGCCGATCAAAATCACGTTGTACGCCACCGAGCGCGCCAGCCCCGGCTCCAGCAGCACCCACAGGAACATCGCCAGCGAGGCCAGGAACAGCTCGACGATGATGCCGGCGGCGCCCACCAGCACGCGGCGGTGCCGGGCGCGGAACTCCGAGGCCGCCGAGGCGTCGACGTACGGGACCGGCATCAGCACGAGCAGCATGATGCCCATCTCGTGCACCTCGCCGCCCCAGACCTTGACCGCGTAGCCGTGTCCCAGCTCGTGCAGCGCCTTGATCAGCGGGTAGACCAGCCAGATCAGCAGCAGGTTCTGGGCCGACAGCACGCGATCGACGAGATTCTCGGTCAGCTCCGGCCAGTGCGACACGCCGAGCACCACGGCGGCGGCCACCGTGGCCAGCCACAGCGCCGCGCCCCAGACCGAAAACAGCGGCCGGACCAGGAACGCGGTGCGCGAGAGGAACCGGTCGGGGTCGAGCAACGGGAAGCGGAGCGCCATCGGGCTGCGGAAGTTCATCCGCCGTTTCGCCGTCTCGATCTTCCGCGAGCGCTCCAGCAGCTCGGCGGTGTCGGGCGGGACGTCGCTCTGCAGCACGTCCGCGGCGTGAAGCTGGCTGAGCAGCCGGATCACCTCCTGCTGGCTCGGGCCCTCGTCACCGAAGCGCTCGTTGGCCCGCTCCCACAGCGCCTGCACCGAGCGCGCGCCGTCCATCTGTCCGATCAGCTGGTACGCCACCGGGCTGAAGCGGTAGTAGCGTCCCTTGGAGTGGTCCTGCAGCACGTACCAGATCTCGCCGCGGTACTCGTGGCGATGGACGTGCACGTGCCCGCGCAACCGCGGGCGCAGCCGCGCCACGCGATACCACGACGGGCTGAACAGCGGCTCGGCCATCTCGTTCCCGCCCGCCCGGTTACGGCCGCCAGGCCCAGAGCTTCAGGCGCACCCAGTCCACGAGACGGTGCGTCCAGATCCAGATCAACCGCCGCCGGTCGACCTCGATCTTCCCGAACCCCTCCATCCCGGGTCGCAGCCGGTCCGTCGCCTCGGCCAACCCGGCCTCGACCAGGAAGAAGTTGCGCCCTTCCAGCGGCATCGAGACCGGCGTGATGCGTTCCACGACGAACGGCAGGCGGGTCCCCGGCAACGCCGTCAGGATCAGCTCGCCGGTCTGGCCGACCTCGATCTCGCCGATGTCGCGCTCGTCGACCTGCAACATCACCCGGTAGGAGTCCAGCGGGGCGACCTCGAACAGCACCTCCCCCAGCTCCACCGGCGAGCCGAGCGCCTGGCTCAGATCGCCGCTGACCACCAGGCCCTCGAACGGCGCCACGATCGTCGCGCGGCGAAGCTGCTGGTCGAGCAGCGCCAGCTGCGCCTCGGCCTGGTTGATGCGCTTGTCGAGCACCTTGGCCGCCGCGGCGTCGCGCTCGGCCATCGCGCGGCGGTGCTCCAGCACGTACTGCTGTCGCTCGCTGGACCAGCGCGAGTGCTCCAGCCGCAGGTCGCGCTGGTCCAGGCGGCACAGCACCTGGCCCTCGCTGACCACGTCGCCGGCGCGGGCGCCGGCCTCGGCGATGAAGCCGCGGAACGGCGCCACGACCGAGCGTTGCACCTCGCCCTCCAGCACCGTCTTGGCCGTCACGCGGAACTGCCCGCGGGCAAAGAAGAAGAACACCGCCAGCGCGACCAGCGTGACTGCGACCAGCTTGCGCAGCATGTGCCGGGGGCCGAACAGCCGGCCCAGCTGCTCGGCCAGGCTGTCGCGCAGCTTGACCAGCACCCAGCGGTCGTTGAGCCGCTTGTCCTCCAGGATCGGACCGACCAGCGAGGCCAGGCTCTCGACCAGCTCCACGGTCTCGCGGTCGAACGGCCGGGGACCGGTGCGCTCCAGGGTCAGCGCGCCGAACGGCCGGCCGCGGCGGTCCACGAACGGCACGGTGCAGACCGCCGTGTCGCCGTGCCGTCGCGCCAGCTGGTCGTGGGCGTGGAGCACCCGCGTGCTCTCGGCGTCCGGCTCGGGATACACCAGCGTCTCCTGCTGGTCGATGCTCTCCTCCATCGAGTTGCCGATGGCGCGGATCAGCTCCATCTCCTGGCCGAACTGCGCGCTGTGGGAGAGCGCGCGTAGCTTCAGCCGGCCACGCTCCACGAACCCCGCGGCGACCCGGTCGCAGTCGAGCCGGGTGGCCAGCTCGGTCACGAAGCTGGTGGCGGCGCTCCGGAAGTCGGGCTCCTCGAGCGCCACCGCCGTCAGCTCGAGCGCCGCGGCCATGCGCTCGCCGGCGTGCGCCCCGGGGTCGGCCGAGCTGCGCAGCACCCAGTTGTGCAGCCACGCGGAGCCCCACTGGAGCTGCCGCATCGCGCTCTGCAACTGGATCTGCGGGCGCGAGCCGATCTCGAGCGCGACCACCCCGCGCACACGGTCACCGCTGCGGACGGGATAGGCCAGCCAGTAGCCGGGCTCTCCCAGCGCGGGAGCGTCGCCGGAGACCGCCCGGGTCACCACGCCCTTGCGCTCGCGCAGCGCGCGGTCGACGACGGCGGCGAAGCGGACCGGTTCGGCGAAGCCCTCCGGCCACACGGCGACGGGTTGCAGCGACCCCGACTCGGGGCTCTCCAGCACCACGATGCCGGCGGAAACCCCGCCGATCATTCGCGCCTGGAGCGCCAGCCAGCTCCGGCAGAAGACGTCGGCCGTCTCCGCCTCGGCGAGCTGGCGCCACAGCGCGAGGTCGAGGTGGGCGACCGGGCCCTCGCCGGAACTCCGCCGTCCGGCGCTCCCTCTGGGCGGCGATCCCTCCGGCATCGTCTAGAGCTTCCCCGGGCGGCCGGCCCGGGAGCCTCAGTTCTCGGTGGTCGAGGCGGCTCCGGCGGCGGGGCGGGCGACGCCCAGGCTGCCGAACCGCTTCTCGTACTCCGCGACGACGCTGCTGAGCAGGATCGCCAGCCGCTTGGCCGCATACGGGCTGAGAATCACACGGTCGCTCAGACGGACGCTGACCTCGTCCTGCTCGGCGTTCCAGGTCTGGTTGGTGCCGAACAGCAGCGTGACCTCCTCCCGCGTGCTCGCCACGTTGCAGACGTTGGCGTAGGAGCTCTTCATCGCCGAGTCGTCCCACTTGACCTTGGGGATGGCGCCGGTCTTCTGATCGACCTTCGGAGGGGCGTTCTTCTGCGGCATGTCTCGTCTTCCTCCCGACGAAAGAGAAACCGGGGCTGCGTGGCCGGACCGGCGCGCGCCGGCCGACCGCCTCCCCGGTTGCTGGTTGTGGCGAAACGAGTTCTTAATTACCGGGCCACTCGGAAGATTGCCATCGGACAATCACCGACAATGGGCCACAAAAAACCCGAGGGTGGGCTCCGGTCGGGGGTTTCCGGCTCTTCCACGGGGTCCGTGCGCCGATGGGCCTCCCGGGGGGCCTGCCCCCGGGAGGACCACCGGCATCGTCAGCGGCACGAACGGCCCCTGACGGCCCCCCTAGCGCTCCCTGCGCGGCCCCTGGTCGACGATCAGCCAGTCGCCCTGGTCGGGGTCGCCCTCGGCGTCGGCGGCGTCCCGATCGAACGCGGCCTCGCCTCCGGTAGGCTCGCGGCCCGTTGCGGCGGCCGGCCGGTCGAGTCCGCCGGCGGACTCCGGCTCCTCGTCCCGGTCGAGGTCGACCAGCCAGTCCCCGACGCCGGCCAGCCCGCCCGTGCTCGAGCCGGCCTCGCCGAGGCCGAAGTTCACCGTGCCGGATCCGTCACCCGTCTCGGCCCCGTCCGGCGCCGGTCCGCCACCGCCGCCCGCCCCCTCGGGCTCCTCCTCGACGAAGCCCGGATCGTCGGTGCTGACCGTCACGACGTCGAACGAGCTGCCCGCACCGTCTGCCGTCAGCAGCCCGACCGGGCCGTCGACCACGACGCCGTTGTAGGTGAACGACAGCAGTTGCGCACCGTTGAACGAGACGTCGGCCGTGCGGCCGCGGAGCTGCAGCTTGACGTCGTAATCGACGCCCGGGTCGACCATGACGTTGACCGTCTGGTCGTAGACGAAGCCGGTCTTGGCGCGGTAGTGGCCGATCACCATCTGGTTGCTGTCCGCCAGCAGCGCCACGAACTTGAAGTCGGTCGGGCTGTAAGCGTCGAACACCACTCCGCCGGTGCGCTCGGTGTTCAGCGTGACCTCGAGGTCCAGCGCCGAGTTCTCCTTGAGATTGCGGCCGAGCCCGAAGTCCATCAGGCTGACCCCGAAGTCGCTGCCCGCCGCCGGCGCGCCGGTGTAGCGCGTACCCGCCACCTGCCAGGTGCCGCTGCGCTCGCCCGTGAACAGGTCTGCGACGCCGTCCGTGAAGTCGTCGGTGTCCAGGAAGGTCATCTCCGGCGGCAAGATCTGTGCCGTCACGTTGTCGAAGCGGGCCGTGCCGTTGTTCGTCCCCACGCCGACCATGCCGTTGTTGGGCATCCAGACGAAGCCGTCCTCGTCCACGCGCGGCAGGAAGTTGTGGGTCAGCTGCTGCGCCCCGTCCACCAGCACCGTGGCCGAGGAACCGTTGACCGAGACCATGACCGTGTAGTCGCGGTTGGAGCGCATGCTCTTGCTGATCTGCTGCCTGACCTGCCAACCGTTCTCGGTGCGGTCGCCGATCTCGACCTTGTTGTTGGCCACGTTGATCCCGACGAATTTGTAGCTGGTCTCGCTGAGGTAGTCGAAGACCAGGTAGGCGCTGTCGGCCGTGTTGATCAGCGCCTCGACCTCGAAGTACTTCGGCAGGTACTTGTTGACGTAGAACACGCTGACCGCCTCGCCTCCGCCGGCCGCGGGCGAGATCTCGAGCCGGCCGTCGACCACCGTCTTCTGCCCCAGCTCCGCGCCGAACCCGTCGGTGAAGTCCGCCTCGGTTTCGGCCGAACGCAACACGTCGCGCTTGCCGCCGGGGATGTTGCCGGCCTGCGGGTCGGCAGGCGGACCGGTCTGGTCCTGCCACGCGTCGTCCTTCTGCATCACCAGGCCGATCTCGCCCAGCGGCTCCCCGTTGCGGTCGGCATCGGTGCCGGCATCGACGGCGCGCGTCGGGTCGGCGCCGTCGCTCTCGGAGAGGTCGTACAGGAACTCCTGGAGCTGCGGCTGCAGCGTCCGGCTGACCGTCGGCGCCCCGAACGGCGCGAACGGCACCAGGTAGGTGTTGAACTCGCCGACCCAGTCGATCTCGCGGTCGCCGCCGGTGTTCGCGATGTGGACGTCGCGTCCGGCGCCGCCGTAGCTGCGGTCCTCGTAGCTGACGTGGGTATCGGGCACGTTGTTGGCCCGGTCGTCGCCGCTGCCGACCGTCGTGTCGTGGTCGTCGTCCAGGTTCAGGAGGTCGCTACCCCAGCCGCCCCACAGGGTGTCGTTGCCGGTGCCGCCGACCGCCCAGTCGTTGCCCAGGTCGCCGAAGATGCGGTCGTTGCCGTCGCTGGGCTTGCCGCGGTCGTCCGGCCCCTCGGTGGCGTCGAAGTTGAGGATGAACTCGCGGGCGTCCGGATCCGCCGGGTCGGTGAACTCACCGTTCTCGTCGACCAGGATCTTGCGCAACGGATCGAACTCGTCGTAGGCGGCGAACTCGCCGGCGCGAACCTCGCCGAAGCGCAGCACGTTGCCGCCGTCGGCGTTGGCCCCCGGCCGGTCGTCCGGATCGTCGAAGTACTGCGTCAACGCCTCGGCGCCGGACATCGCGTCGTCGCCCACGCCGCCGTGCAGGAAGTCCATGCCCCAGCCGCCGAAGATGATGTCGTCGGCCTGGGTGTCGATCTGGTCGAACAGCGGGTCCTGCGCCCCGTCGGGCTGGGTCGGGTCGACGTTGAACGGGGTCAGGTTGACGGTCTTCTTGAGCTGGCCGGACACGTTGATCGTCGCCACCTGCTGCCGGCCCGGCGTGCGGATCTCCTTGCTCAGGTCGCCGGCGGCGAAGCCCGCGATGCCGTAGAGCGGCTCGCCCTCGGTCGAGTTGCGGCTGGTGTAGATCCGTCCGTCGTCGCCGAGGACGCCGTCGTCGCCCGTGCCGCCGGAGATCCACTCGTGGCCGGTCCCGCCGAAGATGTCGTCGTCCTGGCCGTCGCCGAACAGCACGTCGCTGCCGACCTGCCCGTAGATCGTGTCGTCGCCGCTCTCGCCGTGCACCTCGTCGCGGGCGCCGATGTCGTTCCCCGCGGCCGGGTCGAAGTCCAGACCGCCCGGCGTGTAGTCGATCAGGTCGACGGCGCGCGGCACGACCTTGAGCGCGCCGTAGTCGTCGTAGTTGAAGGTGAGGAACGCGCCGCCGCCGATGCCGTTCGTGCCGACCAGCCGGAAGATGCGGCCGTTGTCGCCCAGGATCGTGTCGGCGTCGCGGGCGTGCAGCTCGCTCGCCGGCACGCCGGCGACGTTGCCGAGGTCGTTGCGGCCGGCGTGATTGCCCGAGCCGCCGAAGATCCAGTCGCTGCCGTCGGGCCGGTCCAGCCGGTCGCCCAGGCTGAACAGGTCGGACGAGCCGCCCAGGATGTCGTCCTGGCCCAGGTTGCCGAAGATCACGTCGTTCCCGCCGTTGCCCTCGATGTAGTCGTCGCCGTCGTCGGGATCGTCGAACGAGGCGCTGATCACCAGCAGGTTGTCCGCGTCACGGAACGCCCCGACCGGTGTCGCATCGAGCGACCCGTCCACCGAGCCGTCGCCCTGGATCGTGTCGTCGCCGAGCTGGCCGAAGATCGTGTCGTCGTCGACGCCCCCGGCGATGTAATCGTCGCCGTAGCTGGTGCCGAATGCCCCGGGATCGGCCTCGATGGCGAAGCTGTGATCGAGCTTGCTCGGGATCCAGTCCGACCACACCGGAACGTCGAACGGGTGCTCGAACTGCAGCTCGCCCCCGGTCCCGTCGTCCCGGCGGACCTCGGACAGTCTGGCCGAGGAGGCGGTCGGATCGACTATCGCGGAGATGCCGCGGCTGTAGATCAGCCCGCCGTCGAGCGCGCGGTACCGCGGGTCCGTCAGGTCGCCCGCGGTGACCGTGCGGTCGAGCCGGACCTGGTCGCCGAAGATCAGGTCCTTGCCCTCGTCACCGTCGATCGTGTCGCCCGCGGTGCCGCCGAGCATGATGTCGTCGTCCGCGTTACCGAACATCGTATCCGCACCGCCCAGCGTGCGGTCGGTGGTCTCGATCTCCTCCGGCTGCCCGTCGTTGGTGCGCACGATCACGAAGCCGTAGTCGCCGAGCATGAAGTCGTAGCTGTCGCTCGCACCGGGCGCAGCGGCGTCGCCGTACATCGTGTCGCCGTCCACGCCGCCGAGCATGATGTCGCGGGCCCCGCTGCCCGACATCGTATCGGCGCCGCCGATCTCGAGGTCCGTGGTGCGGATCTCGCGGTGCAGCCCGCCGGTCAGCACGATCTCGCCGTGGTCGCCGAGCATCGTGTCGTCGCCGTCGGCGAGGCCCTGAGCCAGCGCGTCGCCGTACATCGTGTCGCCGTCCGAGCCGCCGAACAGCACGTCGTCCGCGCCGCTCCCGGACATCGTGTCGGCACCGCCGACGCCCGGGGCCATCGTCCGGATCAGGTCGAGCGTCGCCAGATCGCCGTCCACGGTGTAATCGAGCACACCGCTGTCGCCGAACAGGACGTCGTCACCGTCGGCCCCGCCCGGTGCCAGGGCGTCGCCGTAGAGCGTGTCCCCGGCCGCACCGCCGAAGATCGTGTCGGCGGCCGCACCGCCCTCGATGGTGTCGGCGCCGCCGACCTCCGGCGAACGGGAGTCGACCAGCTCCAGCATCGTCTTGCCGAACTCGTCCGGCGTGCTGAAGTCGAGCCGCCCGCTGTCGCCGAAGATCGTGTCGTCGTCGTCGTCGCCGGTGATCGTGTCGCCCTGCGGGCCGCCGAAGATCAGGTCGTTGCCGGCCAGGCCGTGCAGTTCGTCCACGCCGCCGGTGTCGCGGTCGACGGCCACGATCAGGCTGGCGTCACGCAGCAGCTTGTCGGTCTGGTCGGTCGGCACGCCGGTGACCCGGAAGCGGCTCTGGCCCGCCACCGGGAGGCCGGTGCGGTGGT